>CANCUC010000101.1 GCA_947381255.1 Actinomycetota bacterium | reverse complement strand
CTGTAAATCTCTATACCAAGTCAAACTGGGCGCTCTTTATCGCGATCAAGATTCTGCTTGTCGCAATCACTTTGGCGCTTGGAGCGTTTCACCATCTGCGGAGTAAGAAATTAGCCTCAGATGAGAGCTTTGATTTCAAACGTTCCTTAAGATTTGAGATGGCCACCTTTGCGGCGATCCTCATTGCAACCGTCACGCTGGTCTCCTTCACACCACCAAAGATTTTGCAGGTGGAAAGTAGCTCTTCGACAAATTCGGCAAGTTCACTTATCCAAAAAAGTTATTCAATTCCAATTACCTTTGACGATGGATTGAAAGGCACCCTTTCTATACCCAATCTGACCCTCGGCGCTCCATCTGAAATCAGGATAGACCTACAAGGCTCTAAAATTCAGAGCGCTAAGAATATGTACATCTACTTCTCTAACGCAGCACTCAACTTAACTGATATTCAAGTGACTCTTGTAGGTTCAAAAAACCATTACAAATCAGTGGTATTACTCCCCGCAAAGGGAAGTTGGCATCTCGACGTTCAAATTCTCTTGGATCCCTTTACGGAAGCTCAGGCCAATTTCGATACGGTAATTAAGTAGTCTTACTTCTTAACCAGTGTGAAGCCGAGCGGACACTTCACGATAAATGCCTTTAAAGTCTGCTTAGTAGTTACGCCCTTGATGGTCTTCACGCAGGTGAAAGTTTTCTTAATAACACTTCCTGGTTTAACGATGACAGCAGGCTCTGTCGGTTTAGGTGTTGCAGTAACGGTTACGGTAACTGTAGGAGCGGGTTCAGCTTTTATTGCAGCCGCAGACGCTTGAGCATCCACATAAAGTTGGTTTGCAGCCGCAACCACCTTGGCATAATAATCCGAGATTGCCTGATTACCTTGTCCCACAAAATATTGCATTCCTGCATTTGCGTTGGTGATCCAAGCGGTTAGCGCAGCTGAAGAACCAGATGATTGATTTACCTGTGCCTGCAATTGTGAGAGCGCAGATTGAGCCGCTGCAATTGCCGCCGATCGCCCTTCGCTGCCTGCTGTTGCAATTCGGCTGATTGCCGTTGAAACGGCAGTGAAGTAAGGAGACAAATTTGCGGATGGTGCGCCCGTATAAGGAGGCAGATAAAAGGGATAATAAATTGGAACTTTGGCTACAGAGGTAGGTATTGCGGTGGCAACTGGGGTGACTGGGCCAGCGGGGGTGCCCGCGTTCGTTGAACCTGGTACGGGAGTACCTGTTGACGCTGAAGTTGGAGTTGGCGCAACTACAACCGATGCTTGACCGATAGCTTCACCAGCACCTGCCGCTGCCGCGATCGCGGAAGAGAGTGAGTTAATCCATGCAGCTGAAATCTGGGATGCGCCGCTGACTGCTGTAATTGAAGCGCTCTGCGCAGCGAGGGCTTCACTCGTCAAAGTAGGGATTGCATAATTTGCATACGAAGCATTTGCGCCGGTGGGCTGAAGCGGAGTTGCCACGCTGGTGATCTTGTAGAGGCCGCTGGCGCCATCGACGGTAATTGCGACCTGCACACTGCCGCCTCGGGGATTTGCAAAAGTTGAACCGGTGAAGGTCACGGGGGTTGCACTGGCTTGCTGAAGGTGAAGCAGCTCAACGACCGAGAGCGCGCCGAGAGCGGAGGCTCCGACTAGCTTCTTTACCTTGGTCTTCATGGTGCTCCTCAAGCGTGGCCTATGAGCGCGAAATTGCTCAGAGTGGATTGCCGAAACTATACCGAGCCCACATGAGCAAAATGTTCAACTTGTCTAATTCCTATGAAACTCTGGGCTTAATCACAGCCCGAGCGCGACACGAAGTAGTCCAACTGTCTACTTCCCATAGAACTCTAAACCTCTACTTTATCCTTACGTTCAAGTTGGAAATTCCCCTTCCATCTGATCGGAGTTACACCTTTGCCCTCCCCTGCAAAGTTAGCCCTGCCGCGCCTTTGGCGAGCGCTTTTGTCGCTCGTTATCGCTTCCGCGGCTCTCTCGGCGACCCCTATCGCATCAGCCCAAGGAACCTTCTCCCGCCCCATCGATGTCATCACAATTACCTGGCCGGGCGCAGCCCCTACTCTCACCGACATCGCCTCAGTTCGTCGCGGGGTTGAGAGCTATGCAACGCCTTATTGGCTAACGCACGCAGGTATCTCATTCACTCGAGGTATGGATGGCTCCACGCCCCTTCAAATGTCCTCCTCCGCGCCATGCGATGGAGATGCGACTGTTAACTACATGCAAGATGTAGCTGCCAAGTTCTACTCATCGCAGGGGTTGAGCTCCACAAATCGCTACCTGGTCGTACTCATGCCAATCCTTCCCGATAGATGTGTATGGGCGGCGAAGAGCCTGGTTGGCGACTATCGGATCCCATATGGAATAACTATCCTTCAAGATAATGCGATTCCTTACGTCATCACACACGAACTCGGTCATGCACTCGGCCTTGGCCATACCAACTTTATGAGTTGCCCAACTCCTGGTGATTCTCAATGGAGTGCATGTCAGAATATTGAATACGGCGGCGCTATTGATCTCATGAGCAATATTGAGACTCAAGGTCCGTTAAGTGTTTACCACCTCTGGCGATTGGGCCAGTTAAGCGGAGATTCGATCGCATCAATATCTAACAGTGGAAGTTATACATTGACCGGAGCTGGCTCCGGTGCAGGACTTCGCGCTCTATACATTCACGATGGAAGCGCCGTTTATTGGATCGAGTACCGTCCAGAAGGTAATGGTTATAAATCTGGACTCGCGATTTTCCGATCTGATACGCCAATCGACGCAACTGCGACGCTCTCTCCTAACACGGAATACACCGGTCTTTACACCGGAGATTCTTCGGGTGATGCATGGCTCTTGAATTTAAGTGATTATAAGTACTCCACAAAGCCAACTGGATCGCCAACAGGATGGAACTTTGATTCCTTCAACGGCGATATCTCTATCACCGCGCAAGAAGGTGATGGGGTAGCAAATGTGAACGTGAAGGTAAAAGATGGCGTGAAACTCTTGCCGCTTCCAGCAGCTCCGACCGACCTTTCGCGCTACACCTTCGCTTCAAGCGACTTTGGAACTCTCTATCAAGTTTCTCCAGTTCAAGATGGATATTCACTTTCCGATCCAACACTTCAAATCTGTAATGCAAATTATGCTAGCGAGGCGCATAGAGTTTCGCGTACCCAGGTAGCCGCGAATCCAATTTACTCCTCTAAATATCTCTTTCTTTCGAGTGAAGCGGTTCAATATGAATCTGCTTATTGGGCAAATCAAGCGCTTAAAGAACTCGATACCGTGGCCGCAACTTGTTCCAAGAAGACGGCTAGCGTCAAAAAAATAAGTTACACCGCTCCATCCGGTGTGGCATCACGCGCTCTACTTGCGGTCAGCGTAATCAACAAAATTCCTCAGAACTTGATCTCAACTTTTCAGGTGAAAGGAAATATTTTGGTTGGCACCTACGTGTTATCAACAATAAGTTACAAACCCCTTGATATCACTCGTTGGTTAAAGCTCTCGCTAAAAATTGGCCAGCGTCTATAAAACTGAGTGAGCCGCGACCACTAAAGCAATAGCTTGGCCGACCAACATAAAAGGACCAAAGGGAATTGCGGTTTTTCTCCCCGCCTTTCCGGCAAGCATTAACCCAATACCAATCACTGATCCAAGAATGTAAGCGGCGAAAGAACTCACGAGAACTATATGCACTCCGAAGAACCCTGAAACCAATCCGATGCCAGCCGAAAGTTTCACATCGCCCATTCCCATTCCACCACGCGAGATAATCATCAAGGCAATATAGAAAGCGGGAAGAGCCAAGGCTCCTACAAGGCTCGGAATCAGTCGATCAAAATGGTGACCTACAAAGGCATCGAGAAGAATCACAATCGCACTAGCTAGGAAAAGTGGGGCTGTCA
>CANCUC010000100.1 GCA_947381255.1 Actinomycetota bacterium | reverse complement strand
TGAGATTGCACAAAGAGGGTGCAGTGCTCGGGATCTACCCCGAGTGCCAAGAGTTGGGCGATTGAAGTCAGGGTGTTCTGACGCAACTCCTTGGGATCCGGAGATGAGGTCAGGGCGTGCAGATCAACGACACAGTAGAAAGCATCGTGGCTCTCCTGAAGGTCAACCCATTGCTTAACAGCACCCAAGTAATTTCCAAGGTGAAAGGAGCCATTTGTTGGCTGGATTCCGGATAAGACTCGTGGCTGTGACATGCGTGAATACTACCTATTAGGCGTTGGTCCTTGAGATCAATAGCTGACCGGCCCGCTTGCCCTCAAGAGTCAAGACGGTAATACGAATGCCAGGAAGGGTGATTACATCGTGGGCTTCAGGCAAGCGTCCCAGAGAGTGCATGATGAAACCGCCAGCAGTCTCATAGGGACCCTCTGGCAATTCAATTCCAGTCTGCTCCTTCAAATCTTCTAATGAGATGAGGGCGTCTACTTCATAGTCACCCGTGCGCGCTTGAGCAGTAACTTCACTCTCAGGTTCGTCATATTCATCTTCAATCTCACCAATAAAACACTCGACGATATCTTCGAGGGTGACGATGCCATCGGTGCCGCCATACTCATCCAAGACGATTGCCAGGTGAGCACGCTTTACCCGCATCTCGGTAAGAGCAGGTAGCACTCCCTTGGTTCCCGGTAAGAAAATAACGGGTCTCATAATGTCGAGCAGGGTCTTTCCAAGATCCTCATCTCGCAAATTCAAGAGATCGCGAACATGCAGGAATCCAATTACCTCATCACTCGAGCCCCGAGTCACTGGATAGCGTGAGTGAGCGGTGCGAACAGCAGTCGCCTTCGCCTCACCCAGTGTGAGACCAACATCAAGAAAATCAACCTCAGTTCGCGGCACCATAATCTCGTGCAGCACTAAGTCGCCAGCGTTAAATACATCTTCCACAATGTCACGTTCTTCATCGGAGAGCGCTGCATGGCCGGTTACGAGATCGACCAACTCCGCCTCAGAAATCTCCGAACGCACCTCTTGAGCTTTGAGCCCAAATAGTTTGACGATGGCATCCGTTGATTTAGAGAGAATCCAAATCACCGGGCGGAAAACATTTGCAATGCGATCGATGCTTGGAGCGGCAGCGAGGGCAATCTGTTCGGTGCGGTAGAGGGCCAAACGCTTTGGAACTAACTCACCGATAACGAGTGAAACGTAAGCAATCATGATTGTTACAAAGACCACAGAGATCGCGGTACTCAAGCCATGTGAAAGTCCCCAACGCTCCAGGATCGGAATAACGAAGGAGCTGCCGATTCGCTCGGCACCTAGGGCTGCTGAGAGAAAACCACAGAAGGTGACTCCAACCTGGGCCGCGGCTAAGAAACGATTTGGGTTCTTGGTCAGCTTGGCCAATCGGGCGGTCCGCTTGGGCTTAGCCCCTGTGGCCTCCATCTGGCGGAGTTGAGACTCTCGCAGAGAGATGAGGGCGATTTCAGCGGCTACGAAGATGCCAGCCACCACGATAAAGAGCAGTACGAGAAGCACGTCCAGAAAGAACTGCCCGAGGCTGCCGATCGGGGGGTTGGGGTCCATGGGAGTAAGGGTAGCGTGAGGCAACAAAAGGCCTCAAAAGGTTGGTTCTAAGGGCGAGAGTGGCTAATCTTTACCCACCAGAAGGCTTCCGCCTCTTGGTGTTTTACCTTCATCCAACGGATCGTCGGGCACGTACCTGCCCGGAGAAGGAGTGAATAACTCATGGCATCAGTCGTATTTGAAAACGCTTCACGTATTTACCCTGGCACAACTAAGCCAGCTGTAGACAAACTCAACCTCACAGTTAACGACGGAGAATTTCTTGTTCTCGTCGGACCTTCTGGTTGCGGTAAGTCAACATCCCTTCGCATGCTCGCTGGTCTTGAAGAGGTCGACAATGGTTCGATCCGTATCGGTGATCGCGATGTAACAGATGTTGCTCCAAAAGATCGCGATATCGCGATGGTTTTCCAGTCTTACGCTCTCTACCCACATATGTCAGTAGCAGAGAACATGGGCTTCGCACTTAAGATCGCTGGAGTTGCTAAAGAAGAGCGTGACAAGCGCGTTCTTGAAGCAGCAAAGCTTCTTGATCTCGAGCCTTACCTAGATCGCAAGCCAAAGGCACTCTCTGGTGGACAACGCCAGCGCGTTGCTATGGGTCGCGCAATTGTTCGTGAACCACAAGTGTTCTTGATGGATGAGCCTCTCTCAAACTTGGATGCAAAGTTGCGCGTAGCAACTCGTACCCAGATCGCAGCGCTACAACGCCGCTTGGGAATCACCACCGTTTATGTAACACACGATCAGGTTGAAGCTATGACAATGGGCGATCGCGTTGCGGTCCTCAAGGATGGCTTGCTACAACAAGTTGATACTCCTCGTAACCTTTATGACACACCAGTTAACGCATTCGTAGCAGGCTTCATCGGCTCACCAGCCATGAACCTCTTGACTGCACCTGTAAGCGGCGGAAAGGCCAGCTTGGGTGATTTCAAGATCGACGTTCCTGGTCATGTCAGCAGCACAGTAACTGTCGGCGTACGCCCAGAAGGTTTCACACCATCATCAGCTGGCTTCCACGTTCTCGTTGAAGTTGTTGAAGAACTTGGTTCAGATGCCTTCGTTTATGGTCGTCCAGTTGATCAAGATGTGAAGTTTGCAAATGCAACAGATGAAGGCGCTCAGGTTATTGTTCGTTGGGATCCAAAGAACCCACCAAAGCCAGGCGACACGATCACTGTCGAAGCAATCCCACATGCAATCCACCTCTTCGATTCTGCAACAGGTGAGCGCATCAGCAAGTAGTACTACAGAAATTAAAAACCCCCGGTGGAATTCACCGGGGGTTTTTGGTTTCTGGAGTAACTATTAGCAATTATTCTGTTGTGCAGTTAGCAAAACCGAACAGGGTACCGAAGCCTGAGCATAAGTTATTGTCATTGCAGTGGTGGGAAGTTTCGCCTGGCTCCAGCTAAGTGTTCTAAAGTCCCCATCTTCCTGATCAGGATTCGGGGTTTGCCCGACATTGTCACTCCACCCAAATTTATTATGCGCGATTACCCAAAATCCGTAACTTCGATCAAGTGGCTTAATAGTCAGAGTCTTTCCATCGCTGACCCTCCCAAAAGGATTCCCTAGCGGCATTGATCCAAATCGAAGTTGAAGCAACAACGAGTTGGACTTTACGACTCCAACAAGCCAGCTAGTACACGTATCATCTGGACAGGCAGGAAAATTTAAGTAGAGGGCGTAGCTGTCCACGTTTTCACTCGTGGGGTTTGGGTTCCACCGAAATGAGATTTGCTTGGTCTTCAGATTTAGTTTGACTACTTGAAATCCTGCAACATTCGTCGGGCGACCAGGGCCGAACCGAGAGAGCGGTAAGAACTTATTTGGTAACCAAGGAACCGTCCATGCGCTGCCAACTGCATCTTTCTCTGATGATATGACGTCCGTCGGCCTCGATAGGTCGAGATAATCTGCGTATTGGGATGGGGCGGGCCAGGTCAGTGTAAGAAATCTGGGATCCAGATTTTTTAAATCGAGTTTGAAAATTTTTGGAGTCTTAAGCACTTTTATTTGGTTATCCGAAAGTGGCGAGAAATTAATTGGATTTTCGTCCGGGTTGGCTGCAAATGGGCTGTTATCACCCCAGCCAAACTTATTGTGAGCAATCACCCAAATGTTTGTTTCCCCGCCGGCAATTCCTTGGCAATAGGTGCTTATACAAATTGGAATTTGGTTCTGTCCATATGGATTGTGAGGATCTGAATTTCCGGCTAAGCCAACCAGAGATAACGTTGCTGTGTTCTTGGAAACAACTCCCGCCAATACTCCAAAATCGACTGGATTTGGTGCAGAGACCATCCCTTGGTAGTAGATGGCGTAACTTTCGACGCTTTGAGCAGCCGGACTGAGATTCCAT
>CANCUC010000099.1 GCA_947381255.1 Actinomycetota bacterium | reverse complement strand
GAGAAATTCAGGAATGCTAGAGAATGTAACTGTTGATGCATATGCCTGAATGGATTCACGAAAGCCGCCGAGCAATTTCCAGACCGGAAGTTGTGCTTGCTTTCCAGCTATATCCCACAGTGCAACATCAACAACGTGCGCCATATTTGGTGCGAAACGTTCAATGCGATCTAACTCCCACACTCGTTCCCACAAATATTCGCGGTTGAGTGGATCTTGACCGATGAGCTCTGCCTTAAATCTCCGTTCAACATAATCCTTAAGAATCACGCCGCGGGGTGCTGTTGCAAAACCAGTAATTCCTGCATCTGTTTCTATGACAAGCCATCCAGTTACTCCGGCAGGATCAGAGCCGGGTACGTTTTTGCGCCAGACGAAGGCGGGGGAGAATGCAGGGCGATCGACTAGAACGACTTCTACATTTGTAATCTTCACGCTCATGCCTCCTTTATTTGTAACTTTTTGATAACGAGAATTTTTTCCCGTTCAAATCGCCACATATTCTTTAATTAACTTTGGGACATCCTAGAGAATTATTTTCGAAAATACTATACGAAATAGTATTTATCCTCTAACCTCATGCCAACTGGCCACCGATCCCTCGATAGGTGGGTTAGCAACGAAAGGGGAACAAATTGAAGAGAAAGCATTCCTTGTTGGTCGTAGCAACGGCCGCATTGTTGGGCGCTTCTTTAGTAACTCCGGTCGCTACCCAAGCGGCGATTCCATCAATCACTATTTGGGTCGACTCACCTCGCAAACCTGGTGCAGATCTCTATGCACAAATCATGAAGGGCAAAGTTAACGTCAACGTTCAACTCCACGCCCAAGGTGATTTGGTTGCGAAAGTACAACTGTTCAATACAGTTAAAAAAGGATGGCCAGATGTTGTGTTCGGTCCTCCAAACGATGTTGCATTCTTGAAGAACCCATTGGTTAACGATGCTCTTCAACTCGACAATTTGCAGTCTCCTGCAATTTGGAAGGCATTTGGAAACGGTAACAACTGGTGCAAACTTGATGGCCACTACTACTGTGTAAAGAATGACTTGGCTCAGACAGTTCTTTGGTACAACAAATCATTGATGACACAATTCGGTTACAAGGTTCCAACAACCATGGCTGAATTTGCTGCAATCGGTGCAGATGTAGCTAAGAACCACCCTGGCTATTCACTTGGATCACTTGGAGATCAGGCTGGCGTCTCAAGCTACCTCGAACCATCACAGTGCCCATTGAATGTTGCAAAGTCCGACACAGTTGTTGTTATCAACTCAAAGGATTCGCATTGCACCCGAGCTGCAGCACTTCTACAACCTCTCGTTGATAGCGGTGTCATTGATGTACGCAGCCCATTCGATGCTGGATACATCAAGGATGTTGGTCAAGCCGGCAAGTGGTTGATGAACATTGGTCCATCATGGTGGGGTCAATTCGTTCTACGCCCAGCTAGCTCATACAACATTCCTTCAGGCGTAGTGGCTACAGCTCCAATGCCAACATGGGCTGGAGAAACCAAGGGTTACTCTGGTGAGTACGGTGGAGGTATCTACACCGTTTCAACACACACCAAGTATCCAAAGGAAGCACTTGCCTTCGCCATGTTCATGGTTGGAGATGCGCGCAACCTCGTCTCGGTAAAGAACCCTGATGGAAGTCACGGAGCTCCTACCTATCCTGCTTACGGCCCTGGAAACAAACTCTGGGTACAAGCTGTAGCAAAGGATTCTTACTACGCACAGAGCATTGTTCCTGCACTTGATAAGCAGGCTCAATTGATCTGGGGTGGTACAAAGCCTGTTCGTTATGACGCGAATGGTGCATGGGGTGCCGCATGGGATCCAGAAATCCAGAAATCCAAAAATGTGCAGAGCGCAATTGATGCCTATGCCACATATACGTCCAACTTGGCTACTCAGCTTGGATATGCAGTAGTCAAAAAGTAAAAATAAGTAAGTTCAACGAAGACCTCGCAGGACCTAATACGTCCTGCGAGGCTTCTTAAAATTAGGAGTGATAGTGAGCAAAGGTCGCGTACATAAGCCAAAGAATCTTTTGATGATTCTGATGCTTTCGCCCTATTTATTGTTGCTTTTTTTCTTCGGTGTTCTTCCACTTATCATGGCAATATTCAACGTACCTAGTAAATCTCCATCCAACCCCAATGGTGGTTGGCATGTTTTCAAAATTGTTCTGAAAGATTTCAGGCTTGTGCCCGCGATGTGGCACGTACTCGGATTTATGGCTCTCTTCGTTCCCCTCATGATTCTCTTCGTTGTAGCGATGTCATTGATGTTAGATGTTAATTCTGCTCCGTGGAAAAAGTGGGTTCGGCTTGCCTATATCGTTCCGGCTTGTGTATCGGGTTCTGTTGCAGTTCTACTTTGGTATGTCTTACTTGAACCAACACTTAGTCCGTTTAAAGCCGTGATGAAGTGGTTCGGCATCAAACAGGCTACTCAAATTTGGCAAACATCTAATTTGACGTACATCTTGGTTTTCATGGCCTTCTTCGCCTTGGCCGGACAATGGATTTTGATTCAATTTGGATCTCTGCAATCAATTTCAACCGAAGTCCTTGAAGCGGCAAGGGTGGATGGTTGCACTCAATTCCAACTGGCTACAAAAATCAAACTTCCGCTTATTCGCAAATATGTCATTTATATGGGTGTATTAGTTTTTGCTGGTGGACTTCAAATTTTCGTCGAACCACAACTTTTAAATTCAAGCGTCTATCACGGTATTGCGCAGCAGTGGTCATTTGATCAGCTGAGTTACTCACTCGCATTTGATAATGGAAACTTCGGTGAGGCTTCAGCGCTCTCCTTGATGCTTCTCGTACCAAGTTTGATCGGCGCACTTCTAGTTATCTTTAAGACCGATATGTTTGAAGATGTGAATTTTAAGAGTCCAAAAAAATTGGCAAAAGAAGCTAAAAAACGTGAGGTGGCAGCAGCATGAGTATTGATTTTGAAAAGCAAACACAAGTTGCTGCTGAAACCCCCCGAAAGAAGCGCCGCAAGGTAGGTATTGGTCACTATGCGGTTAATGGATGGCTAATCTTCTGGGCTATCTTCAGCGTAATTCCAATGCTCTGGTTGATTTTGGCTCCATCCAAGACGGACCGCCAAGTTACCTACAAAAATCCACTCTCTTTCGCTAGTTTCCATGGATATGTCCAAGCGTGGAAAAACCTGCAGTCTTTCAATAGTGGAGTTCTGGCTCATTGGGCATTAAATTCAATAACTTATACGGCGGCCATCGTGGTTTTTGCGAGCGTCACTGCTTCCTTAGCTGGTTTCGTTATTTCGGCATCAAGAATTCGCTTTAAGAAGGCATTTTTGATTTCGACCCTGATCATGATGTTGGTTCCACCGGTAGCGCTTGTTATTCCTCTCTTTATTGAGATGAACAGGGTAAATCTGGTCGATAACCCACTCTCAGTTATTTTGATCTCCTCGCTCTACCCATTTGGAGCCTTCCTCTCGTATATCTACTACTCCAACACGATCCCACCTGAGATCTATGAGTCTGCTCGGCTTGATGGATGTAGCGATTTCGGTTTGTATACCAAAATTGCCTTCCCACTCAGCCATCCTCTTTTGGCGCTCCTTGCTTTCTTCGCCTTCGTCGGTAACTGGGGCAATTACTTCATGCCGTACATCATGCTTCCATCCCCAGAGCATTACACGCTCCCGGTCGGACTTGGAGCGCTCTTCTTCTCAACGCCTGCGATTAATCCTGGTAACGGAGCTACCTCTGTTCCGATCCTTAAACCAGAAATTGCACTCGCAGGTATTTTGGTTGCAGTTCCGGTGATGATCGTCTTCTTGATCTCACAGAAACGATTGATCCGCGGAATGTTGGCCGGTTCTATCAAGGAATAGGAACGGTACTTCTACGAAAGGTTAGTGATGGAGCGTTTGGTATTTCCCTTCAATGAGGGCAATCGCAGTATGGGCGAACTCTTGGGAGGAAA
>CANCUC010000098.1 GCA_947381255.1 Actinomycetota bacterium | reverse complement strand
AAAGGCGAGGCGTGGAAGGTATCGCGCGCAAGAATTCCTCCCCAGTCGCCGGCCGAACCTTCACCGATCGAAGCTGACATTCCAAGTAATCCCATGACCCAGAAAATCATTGGTCGCTTAGGACGCTTATGTTTCCGAGGCTCTTGTTGATCACTCGATGCAGGCAAGAATCCATTTTTCATGTAGAGAAGTACTGCGAGAAAAAGTGTTGCGACAAGTAATTCTTGAATGATGGCCTTCACGTGGAATTGAGCCATCAATCCACCGCAGGCACTTCCCGCCAACGCGCCGACTGAATAGAGCGCATGAAAGGTACTCATCACTCGTCGCTTAAATCTCTGTTCAAGCGTCACAGCATGGGTATTCATTGCGACATCCTGGAATGCAATTGCGAAACCAAAGAGATACAAGGTGAAACAGAATGAGATGTAGTTAAAGGAAAGTCCTACTAGGGGCATTGAAATAATGATTGCCGCAGATCCCAAGATCGTGATCTTTGCGCTTCCATGCTTGGCGGACCATTTCCCGCTCGGTCCCAGCGCGGTAAGTACTCCCGCAGCCAATAGGAAGAGCGCAGCGCCTAAGGCGCCGTTACTTATCTTTAGGTGGGATTTGTAATCTGGAAGTTGGGCAACGATCACTCCAACTGAAAACCCATTCATCATAAATGCCAGGGTGGTCGAAACTCGTGCCCGGGTTAATTCGCTCTGGCTCACGGTCGGATACTACGGAATATGCCTATATATATTGTGAAAATCACTGGTTTTGGGCGAAGGGCGGTCAGCAGGTACTATTCACTCTCCACACCAGCACGCCTGCGCTTGTAGCTCAACGGATAGAGCATCTGACTACGGATCAGAAGGTTAGGGGTTCGAATCCCTTCAAGCGCACAAATCACACATTGCGAAAATAGAAAAAACCCCCAGTTACGCACTGGGGGTTTTTTACATCCGCCTGACTGACAATAATTCTAATTGATTTCCACAGCCCTCGTCTATCAAGACTTGCTTTCATGCGGGGGATGAAATCGTTCAATAATATTTACGCTTCTCGAATGCGGCTGTAGCTCAGTGGATAGAGCATCCGCCTGACTAACGGAAGGTTCGTGGGTTCGATTCTCACCAGTCGCATATCTACAGGGTGACCTCCGCCTAGTCAGCAGGGGTCACTTCTTTTTCCCAAACATCGAAAACCTGAAAAACTCGAAGGTAACTCCCAATGCCCAGCTTCATCCCACGAGGCGAACCATCCGATACATTTCCCCTTCAATAATCATTTATTCCTAGGGGTCTCCGTGAGTGAATCAGCACAATCTAGGAAGAGTCGATTACCTGCTGGCCTTTATGCGATTGGTCTCGGTGGAGTAGCAATCGGGCTTACGGAATTTGCGATCGCCGGCCTCCTTCCAATCATCGCTCACGACCTAGATGTATCCACTGCGAAGTCTGGAGTTTTAGTTTCCGGATATGCCGCCGCGGTCGCAGTTGGCGGGGTTTTCCTCACAGCACTGCTTGGAAAGTTTGATCGCAAGAAAACTTTGATCGGCGTAATGCTTCTATTTGCTCTTGGAAATTTAATTTCGGCTATCTCTCACTCCTTTGGTCTCATGCTTCTCGGCCGCTGCTTATCAGGACTTTGTCACGGGGCTTTCTTTGGAATCGGCGCGGTTGTAGCCGTCAATCTTGTCTCTAAGGAACGAAGAAGTACCGCGATCTCAATTATGTTTGGTGGTATCACTGTCGCAAATGTTCTCGGAGTTCCATTCGGTGCTTGGATTGGTCAACGGTTTGGTTGGCGTGCGGCGCTCATGGTTATCGTCTTTATTGCCGCATCTGCACTCATTGGCTTAGTTGTATTTCTACCGCACACTCTAGGAACAGAGCATTTGGCAACAAAACTTCCGTTGCGAAGAGAAATTCAGATCTTCCGCAATAAGCAGGTCTGGCTTTCATTACTCATGACAGTGTTCGGCTTCGGGGGAATGTTTGGTGCATATACCTACATCGTCTTCACTCTGGAGGATGTATCGAAATTCGCGGTGTCTACTGTGCCTTCCCTACTTCTGCTATTTGGTTTAGGCGTCTTCGTTGGTAATTACTTCGGAGGAAAATTGGCCGACTGGAAGCTCAATCGCGCACTCTCCATCGAAATGCTCTTGTTAACTCTTGTTCTATTCGCTTTCAGTCTGACTGCCCATAACAAGATCTGTGCGATATTTGCACTCTTCTTCATGGGAGCTTTCGGCTTTGCTCAATCGGCGGCTTTGCAGATGCGGGTAATGCATTACGCGCATGAAGCTCCTGCCATCGCCTCCGGGGCGAACATAACTTCATTTAATTTGGGAAATGCTCTTGGTGCTTGGCTTGGTGGTTGGTTGATATCGCTCAACCTGGGTTATGCATCGCCACTTTGGGGTGGAGCGGCAATCACTGGATTAGCACTCTTGGCCTTTGCAGTTTCTTATTTGACTGGGCGCCATCAAGAATCCTGGATGGATTAGTTCTATAAAGATAGATGCGGTCGACTAACTAGCCTGTCACTGCACCACTAAATATGCCTCTTTCAATTGCCTTTTGGGAGAGAAGGTAGACCCCAAGAATTGGAATCAACATTAAGACCCCCACTATCGCTGTACCACTCCCATATAAGAGTTCGAGTCCCATAGGTAAGGTGTAATGGCGAGGATCGTTGAGCAGAACTTTGGGCAATTGGTAGCTGTTCCAAAGATTTAAGAACGAGAAGAAAATTACAACAGACCACAGTGAGCGGGAAAGCGGAATTCCAAGGTGCCAAAACAACCCCCAATCTCCCAAACCATCAATTCGCCCCATCCCTATTAAATCTCCAGGCATCGCAGATACGAAATATAGATACGAGAGGAAAGTGCCAAAGGGGTAGTAGGAACTGGCAATTATCAATCCCCAAATGTTGTCAGTTAAATGAACCTGGTCCACCAGCACATAAAGTGGGAGAGCCATGGCGGTTATAGGAATTAGCATGGTTACTAGAGTTACAAAAAGTATGAATTTACGTAAAGGAATTTGAAGAATTGCTAAAACAAATCCGGCCGCAACACTACTGATTACTGAAAATCCAAGTGCGGTTAAGGAGAAGAGCAACGAATTCTTCAGCCAAGCAAGAACAATTCCATTTTGATTCATAAAAACAAATCTGGTGCTAAGTATATATTGCGGTCCCGCCTGTCGTATTAACCATATAAATGGTAGTAAAACAAAAATCGTCAGCGCCCACAGTGTCAGGTTAATGAACCTGGAATTACGCTTTTCGATTCGGCCACTCATTAATATGAACTTCGCTTTAGAAAATCGGTTTTGCGAATAAAAATTATGGCAATGATGATGCTCGGAATTAACATATCCAGGGAGAGAGCCGTTCCGGCAGCAAAGTCACCCGCCTGAAATGCGTAGCTATAAGCCACTTGATTGAGGGACCACCAGTTAGACGGTAATCCAATTTTTGTTAGGAGTGCAGGTTCGCTATAAATTTGAATCGCTGACGCGGTCAACAAGATTCCCATGTATCCGATGTATCTGCCTATCATCGGGATTTTTATTTGAATTGCTAACTTCCATCGATTACAACCATCCACGTGGGCTGCCTCTAAAACTTCACGTGGAATAGATCGAAGAGAACCATATTGAATGACAACCCAACTTCCTGCCCCTGATGAGAATGCGACTCCGGCGATTATCCAAGCCTCATTATTTAGATTCCAATTCACATGACTTCCGATAAAGAACATCCATATGAAGACTGAGATTCCACCGGATACTATTCCTGGCAACAGAAACACCAACCTCATAAATGTATTTCCAGGAACATGTGTCGAATCCAGAAGTAGTGAAAGTGCTAAGACCGCGATAATGGTTAGTGGTACGTATACAAGCAAGAGAAAAATAGAATGTCCCAAATCTGGAATGACCCTAAAATCACCCAGAATCTTATAGATGGTGCTGTAGCTACCCTTTAAATTTTT
>CANCUC010000097.1 GCA_947381255.1 Actinomycetota bacterium | reverse complement strand
GGCACCGCCACAGGAGTAGTCACTTTGCTCACCCACGCAATTGGGATTGCAAGTTTTGCACCAATCTTGGGATCTCTCATCGGACTTGGTGTCGGTGTGGATTATGCACTCTTCATCGTTTCTAGGTATCGCCGAGAGATCGCGCGCGGTGTAGATCCTGAAGAGGCTGCAGCAAAATCAATCGATACCTCTGGCCGCGCGGTCCTCTTCGCGGGAGCAACTGTATGTATTGCTCTGCTTGGACTCTTCGTACTTCGCCTCTCATTCCTCAATGGCGTGGCGATTGCAGCATCAACGACGGTTCTTATAACAATGGCGGCATCACTTACTTTGCTACCAGCACTCTTTGGAGTCATGAAGCGTCGTGTTCACTCTCGTCGCTCCCGTAAGAGCATCGATTCTGGAACGATGAAGGATCACGAACAGAGTGTTTGGGCTAAGTGGTCTCGTACTGTTGCTAAAGCGCCACGTTCACTTACTCTCCTTGCGGTCGCGATTATCGTTGTGCTTGCTGTTCCATTCTTCTCGCTCCAACTCGGCTCGTCTGATCAAGGCAACGATCCCAAGGGCACAACAACACGTGCCGCCTATGACCTGCTTGCCGCAGGTTTTGGCCCGGGTACAAATGGACCTCTTCAGATCATTGCAGAGATTAAAAGCCCATCAGATAAGCAAGCTTTAGAGAGCGCTGCTGCCGCGATAGCGACGACCCCTGGAGTAGTTGAAGTTAGCCCCGTAATCACATCGCCAGATGGCAAGGTGGGATTGCTACAAGTGATTCCTTCAACAGGTCCGCAAAATATTAAAACGAGCGATCTCATTAAGCATCTTCGAACTAACGTAATTCCGAAGGCACTCGCCGGTAGCTCAACAGCGATTTATGTAGGTGGTTTAACCGCAATTTTTGATGACTTTGCGACCGTCATTGGCGGGAAATTACCTCTCTTTATCGGAGTAATCATTGTTCTTGGTTGCTTGCTCTTGTTGCTCGCTTTCCGCAGCCTGGTAATTCCATTGACTGCTGGAATCATGAATCTCTTTGCCGCCGGTGCATCATTTGGAATCGTTGTTGCAATGTTCCAATGGGGATGGGGCCAGAAGCTCTTGAATATCGGTTCTGGTCCAATTGAAGCTTTCTTGCCGGTCATCATGTTGGCAATCCTCTTTGGGCTATCTATGGACTACCAAGTCTTCTTAGTTAGCCGGATGCACGAAGAATGGGTCCATACAAAAGATAACGCAAAGGCGGTCATTGTTGGTCAAACCGAGACCGGTCGAATCATTACCTCTGCTGCGCTCATCATGATTACCGTCTTCTCATCCTTCGTCTTCGGAGGAGAGAAGGTAATTAAGGAGTTTGGAATCGGCCTGGCGTCGGCGGTCTTCATCGACGCTTTCGTCCTACGTACGATTTTGGTTCCCGCCCTTATGCATCTCTTTGGAAAGACAAATTGGTGGATCCCCAACTGGCTTGATAAGAGCCTGCCTCACCTCTCTGTTGATCCAGCTGATGCTGAAGTTGAGGCTTAATAAACCTCGCGGCGGTGTGCAATATCTACAATCAAGATAATTAACTGAGTCGAGTTAAAGGTATAGATAATTCTAAAATTGCCGACTCTAATTCGATATCCCTCTCGCCCCTTAAGTTTCAACGACTTAGGGGGCAATGGATTTTCAGAGAGGAGTTCGATTGCTCCGACAATTCGAAGCTGATCTTTGGTGTTGAGTTCTCTCAAGTGCTTGACCGCCTGTGGGCGAAGCTCAACGAGGTAGTGGGTCAAATTAAGCCGAGCTCCTTTTTGATACTCTCCCAAGGAATAGATGGGGAAGAATCCGCCATGCTCTCATCAAATAGTTCAATATCTTTTAGCTCTTCATCTGCCTCAATAAGTTCCTGGTATAGAGATGGATTGATGAGGATTGCGATTGGTTTTCCATGTTTGGAAATCGTGACCGGACGTTTTTGTGCACGGGCAATCACTTCTGCAAGTTCTGCTCTTGCCTCAGAGATGGATAATGAACTCATGACAAAAGTGTACAAAATACTTTGATTTTTGTACATAACTCTCTACGTGGAAATAGATTCCATATCCAAATAACTCGGGAACATTTCACGAAATATCTTTGTTGTGAGGGTTACCGGTGCCTAGTTTCTAACTAGATTAGCCGCCAACCGCAGTGGAGGATGAAGTGATGAAGCACGAGTCAGTTTCTGCAATCAAGCCCGACGGAACCCTGTACCCAGTCCAAGTGAATGAGGCTGAGCTCAGGGAGCAGCTCGATCCGATGTCTTACAAAGTTCTTCGCGAAGCGGGAACCGAACCTGCTTTTGTCGGCGAATATACGGACACCGAGACCGAAGGCGTCTACTCATGCAAAGTCTGCTCCCAAGAACTCTTTAGAAGTGAGACCAAGTTTCACTCTGGATGCGGGTGGCCATCTTTCTACGCGCCGAAAGACTCCGATGCAGTTGTTCTGATTGAGGATCGTTCCTTTGGAATGAAGCGCATTGAGGCGCGTTGTGCCAATTGTGGATCACATCTTGGTCACGTCTTTAAGGGCGAGGGTTACAAGGTGCCAACAGATGAGCGTTGGTGCATTAACTCCGTTTCACTCAAGCTTCAGCCAAAGAATTAATCGAGAGAGCGAGCGAATCAGATGTCAGCAAAACTTAAAGTAATTGGTGCCTCATGGTGTCCAGACTGCAAGCGCGCCAAGACTTTCTTGGGTCAGCATCGCATTGAGTTTGATTGGGTTGATATGGAAACGGACCCAACTGCTCAGGCGGAGGTTGAGCGCATCAACGATGGTAAGCGGATTATTCCAACCATTATTTTCCCTGATGGTTCAATTCTTACTGAGCCCTCTAATGATGAGCTCGCTGAGAAGCTTGGCATTGTTCGCGAAGCCTCGATGGACTCTTACGATGTCCTGATTGCTGGTGGCGGTCCCACGGCGCTCACAACTGCGATTTACGCTGCTCGCGAGAATCTCAAAGTCTTGATCGTTGAGAAATCTGCCGTAGGTGGTCAAGCAGGTGTCACAGAGCGATTCGATAACTACCCCGGTTTCCCAGATGGAATTGGTGGAGCAGAACTTGCTGGACGCTTTGAACTTCAGGCGAAAAAGTATGGCGTGGAAATTTTGCAGGCGGTAGGAGTCGAATCCTTTAAAGAGGTAGATAACTCGGAGGGCTATGCGGGCATTGATGTAACTCTCTCAACTGGGTCAGTGGTTCAAACCCGCGTACTTCTTGTCGCAACGGGTTCTACATATCGGCGCACTGGCGCTGAAGGTGAAGCCGATTTAATTGGCGCCGGAATTCACTTCTGCGCAACCTGCGATGGACCTTTCTATAAGGGTGCAGATGAAGTCGTCGTTTTGGGTGGCGGAAACTCTGGACTTGAAGAGGGCTTATTCCTCACCCAATTTGCTAATCACGTAACGGTGATCGAGCGCGGGGGAGAGCTTCGCGGCTCTAAGCTCTTGCAAGATAAGGTCTATTCACATCCGAAGATGACGGTAAAACTCAATGAAGCGGTGCAGGCTTTCGTGGCAAACGATGCTGGACAGTTGGCAGGAGTTGAGTTGGAGAATCTTCTAACCAAGGAGCGCTCAACGCATGCTGCGAAGGGTGCCTTCGTCTTTATCGGTTTAGATCCAAATACCGAATGGCTAGGCGGAGCTGTTTCGCTGGATGAGCGTAAATTCGTTGCCACCGATCAGATGTTTGCTACATCTGCGCGCGGAGTCTTTGCAGCCGGAGATGTACGAAGTGGATCGACCAAGCAGTTGGCTTCAGCAGTTGGTGAAGGAGCGGCGGCAGCAATTCAGATCCGCTACTTCCTAGATAAGTTAGAGAAGTAATGAGAAAGGCCCCACTTCCGAATTGGAGGTGGGGCCTTGTACTTATCTATTAGATATCGAAGCGATCTAGCTCCATAACCTTGCTCCATGCCTTTGCAAAGTCTTTAACAAACTTCTCTTTCGCATCACTGCTGGCATAAACCTCTGCAAGTGCCCGAAGAACTGAATTTGA
>CANCUC010000096.1 GCA_947381255.1 Actinomycetota bacterium | reverse complement strand
TATTGACCGCGAATAACATTATCTGGCTTCAAAGCAGCGATAGCACGGAAGACTTTTAGCTTCTCGGCTTCCATGGTGCTTGAGGTGAGATCTGATGGTGGCTCCATCGCAATGAGAGCGAGTACTTGTAGCAAGTGGTTCTGCAATACATCGCGAATTGCTCCAACGCCATCATAGAAAGCTCCACGGCCTTCTACGCCGAAATCTTCAGCCATAGTGATTTGAATACTGTTGATGTAACGGTGGTTCCAGAGCGGCTCCCAAATCGAGTTAGCAAAGCGGAAGATCAAGATATCTTCTACAGACTCTTTACCGAGGTAGTGATCGATACGGTAGATACGATCTTCCGGAAGAACTTCCTCAAGTACATCTTGCAAGGCAATAGCAGAGTGCAGATCGCGACCAAATGGCTTCTCAACAACCAAGCGTGCGCGCTCAGTGAGACCAACCTTTGCTAGACCCTGGGTTACATTTCCAAAGAATGCAGGCGGAATTGCGAGGTAGATAACCGGGCTTTGCTTATCTTTAAGTACTTCAGCCAGATCTTCGTATAACTTCTCATCTTCATAATTTCCAACAACGAGAGAGAGTTCTTCATCAAGGCGCGCCAAAATCTCTGGATCTGGATTTGGGTAAGCAGCGTTAATGGCGCCGAAGGCATGCGCGGCAAATTGCTCGTGATCCCACTTGGTGGATGCAACACCCACTACTGGGCATTGCAACGAACCATTGAGGGACATGCTGTAGAGCGCAGGAAATAGCTTCTTCTTCGCTAGATCTCCCGTAGCTCCGAAGAGCACCAATACATCTGCTTCTGGATGTTCAACTTTTCTGGCGTTCATCTACTTCTTCTTCGCTTCCACGTGTCCGCCAAACTTCTTTCTCATAGCTGAGAGAACCTTGTTCGCATACAAATCATTCCCGCGAGAGGTGAATCGACCCATGAGCGAGGCGCTTAAGACATTTGCAGGTACGCCCGCATCGATAGCGGTCTGTACTGTCCAACGACCTTCACCGGAATCAGAGACAGAACCCTCATAACTAGCAAGCTCAGGATCCTCGGTGTAGGCAGTCGCTGTTAAATCAAGAAGCCATGAGGCCACAACAGAACCACGACGCCAGACTTCAGTGACCTCTTCCATATCAAATTCATACTTTGTCTCTACATGCTCCCCCACCGCAGTTGGGTGCTTGATTCCCTGCGCAGCAGCGTGAATCAGATTGAGTCCCTCTGCATAAGCGGCCATCGCGCCATATTCAATTCCATT
Source organism: Actinomycetota bacterium (assembly GCA_947381255.1). Classification (GTDB taxonomy): domain Bacteria; phylum Actinomycetota; class Actinomycetes; order Nanopelagicales; family Nanopelagicaceae; genus PALSA-747. Next base: position 2,828 of record CANCUC010000096.1, on the reverse strand, counting down.
GTGAACCATCTTGATGAAGTGACCTGAGCCGATTGGTCCGCAATGCAAGAAGCCATACTCAGCCTGAGATGGTTCGCCATCGCGACCTGGTGTGCGAGGTGCAGATTCAATTCCTGGAGCCATCGCTTTGAAGATTGGATCAAGGCGTTCTACAACGCTGGTCTCCCCACCGATCATCAATGAGAAGCCGCGCTCTAATCCGTAGACACCACCTGACGTTCCAACATCAACAAAATCAATTCCCTTAGTGGCAAGCCATGCTGCGTTTGCAATGTCATCACGGTAGAAAGTATTTCCGCCATCGATGATTGTGGATCCTGGAGCGAGGTGCTCTGCGACAGCATGAATTGTCTGCTGGGTTACTTCAGCTGGAACCATCACCCAAACAAATTGTGGATTGGCAGAATCATTAAATTGTGCGAGATCTGCGAGAGATGAGAGTGGAGTGAAACCTTCGGCTGCGACTGCCTTGACCGTATCTGGGTTTACATCGTAAACGGCGATGTTGACAGGAGTTTGGGCATGTTGCTGGATGCGACGGGCGATATTGGCGCCCATACGTCCCAAGCCGACGACGGTTAATTGAATTGCACTCATTGGTCTCTCCTGACCTGCTGACGATCCCGCGACGGATCTTCCTTGAATTAGCCTAAATTAAATTTTGGTAGGTGCCGACAGGTCGGTCAGGATATGAAGTTGACCGTTTGGTGAACTCTTATCCAAGGCGCCGACTGGGCCATCCTTAACGGTCTGCAACGCTGCAGCTTTACCCTCGCCTAGGGCGAAGATGTAAGTAACTTTCGAGTTAGCCAGGCGCTTGAGTGAGAGGCTCACTCGAAGTGGAGGTAACTTAGGTGAATTATGGACTGCTATTGAGTCAACAGCGAGTTCGGGGTCAAAATTCCCGGGAAATAGGCTGGCAATGTGTCCATCCTCACCCATGCTGAGCACAACAGCATCAAATGGTCGCTTGCCGAGCTCTAACGAGATCTCTCTCGCATAATTCTTCGCTGCGACTTCTAAATCGCCATCCTCATCGACGCGGTGAAAGACCAGATGAGATTTACACATTCCAAATCCATCAATCAAGGTCGAATCATTGCGATCGGGATTTGTGTACGTTATGAAACGTTCATCTGAGAACCAGATATGAAGCATTGATCCTTCAAAAGTTGCGTTCTCTCGGATTAATCGAAATAGTGCTTGATCGAGTGCTTTAACGATTGTTAATCCGGTGCGACCACCTGTGATAACGATGTGCGCAGTCTTAGTATCAACCCAAGCGCTCCTAATTGAGGAGATTACTCCCTCAACGCAAAGACCTATCAAATTATCACTTGAAGGGTCGCTCATAAAGTCCATTAATCGAATTATAGGGGCTAAATCTATTATGTAAAAAATAGCGTTTAATTGAGGTTAAGTTCAACCTTCAACATATCTTTGAGATGAGCTGGAGTAGGAACCCGACCGGAGAATAAAACTTTCCCATCGATAACTAGAGCAGGTGTACTCATAACTCCATACGCAGCAATCGCTGCATAGTCTTCAACCTTTTCATATGTTGCGCTCAAACCCAGCTCAGCGATGACATCATGGGTGATGCGATCTAAAGTGACACAATTCTTACATCCCGGTCCAAGTACTTTGATTTCCATCTCTCTCCTTCTAGTGCAGAATCGCGTTGAATAAATAACCCACAAAAATAATTCCACTTGCAACAATTCCTATATATGTTGCTAACAGTTTCGGTTTCAAAACTCTTCGCAACAAAATCATTTCCGGCAGACTCAAGGCAACTACCGCCATCATGAATGCCAAGAGCGTTCCCATTGGTAGCCCCTTGTCGTGAAGGGCCTGAACGATAGGCATAACTCCAGCTGCATTGGAATACAGAGGCACTCCTACAATCACAGCGAGCAACACTCCAAATGGATTGCTGGTTCCAGCATGCTTAGCGAAGAAATCTGTGGGAGCCCATCCATGAATAAGTGCACCGACAGCAATTCCTGCCAACAGATATGGCCAGATCTTTTTGAGAATAGAAATCGCCTCTTCGAAACCTAAACGCATACGGTCTTGCAAGGTGTAATTGGGAGAGGCGAATTCAGCTGTTTGATTCATTGAATTGGCGAAGACAAATGGCTCTACCCACCGCTCAACTTTCAATTTGCCCAGAACCATTCCGGCGGTGATCGCAATAATCAGTCCTGATGCTAGATAAATGGCTGCAATTTTGAAACCAAACATTGTGAAAAGTAGACCGACAGCGATTTCATTGATGAGTGGACTGGCGATCAAAAAGCTGAGAGTCACTCCAACTGGAATACCTGAAGATAAAAATCCAATAAACACTGGAACGGCGCTGCACGAGCAAAATGGGGTCACGACTCCCGCTGATGCCGCCATAACATTGCCGACACCCTTTCGCTTGCCTCCTAGGAAGGCGCGGGTTCTCTCGATGGTTACGAAAGAACGAATCATTGTCACAACAAAGGTGATACCTACTAAGAGAAGAATGATTTTGGTGGAGTCGTAAAAGAAGAAGCGGACGGAACTTCCTACCTTGCTCTCTGGTGTTAACCCCATAATTTTAAAAAGGAGCCTGTCCCAAAACTTGTCATTCACCCAATACAAGAAGTACCAACCACTCAAGATTGCCGCCAACTTAGCAATGCTCGCTTTGCGGCTAGCTCTTCTTCTTAGCGTGAGTGAAATTGACATTCCTGATTCCTCATATCGATGAACTTCAATATGTAGAACTTACTCGCTTATCTATCACCGGAGTGTGAAAGTGACAGAACTCTCCATCGAGTTAATAAAATAAAAAA
>CANCUC010000095.1 GCA_947381255.1 Actinomycetota bacterium | reverse complement strand
GGCGAGAACATTGGAGACCTCGGTGGTGCCTGTATCGCTTACGAGGCCTATCAAATTTCGTTAGGAGGGGCTCCTGCGCCCGTTATTGATGGTCTGAGCGGTGAGCAGAGATTCTTTATCGGTTACGCCCAGATTTGGAATAGCAAAGCACGAGTTGAGGAGATTAAACGCCTTATCGCGATCGATCCGCACTCCCCTTCAGAATTTAGAGCGAACCAAATCTTGAAGAACCTGCCGGAGTTCTATGCAGCCTTCGGAGTTCAAGAGGGAGATGCACTCTGGCTACCAGAATCAGAACGAGTCCGAATCTGGTAGCCAGATAGAGTTCTAAATTACTTCGAAGCCAGACGAGCTTCGCGGCGAATCTTCTGCTCGGCAGGATCTGGCACCGGCACCGCGCTGAGAAGGCGCTGTGTATACGGATCCTGTGGGTTCTTCAGAATCTGATCGCGATTTCCCACCTCAACCAGACGTCCATTCTGCATAACCGCAATGCGGTGAGAGAGAATGTCAACGACCCCTAGGTCATGGCTAATAAAGAGACAGGCGAATTTCAACTTCGACTGCAAATCTTGAAGTAGCTCAAGGAAGCGGGCTTGAACAGATACATCGAGGGCGGACGTTGGTTCATCTGCAATCAAAATATCCGGCGTGAGGGCGAGGGCGCGAGCGATACCAACGCGCTGACGCTGCCCACCTGAGAGTTCATGTGGGTAACGGTTGCGATAGCTACGTGGAAGTTCAACGCTAGCCAACAAGTCTTCGACCATCTTGTCGAGCTCTTTATCCTTAGCAATTCCAGCTAAGTAAAGAGGCTCTCCAATGCTCTCGCCGATTGGAAGACGCGGATTTAATGAGCTTGCTGGATCTTGGAAGACGATTCCAGTGTTGCGGCGAATCTGACGAAGCTCTTTATTTGTCGCCCCACTGATGTCCTGGCCAACAACCTCTAGGCGTCCAGATTTAATTGGCAACAAGCCAATAGAAGCACGACCAACTGTGGTCTTTCCGGATCCAGATTCACCAACAAGTCCAACAATTTCACCAGGGAAGATCTCAAGAGAGAAATCTTCAACCGCTACAAATGCAGGAATGCGGCCGCGCTTTGGATATTCGATCGTGACATTGCTTAGCTTCAGAACGGGTTTAGCTGCAGCCTGACTTGCGTCAAGAACGCGCATCGTGGTGCTTCCGAGTTTAGGTACGGAGGCGAGAAGTTGTTGGGTGTAAGGGTGGTTTGGGCGATTGAAAATCTGATCCGCAGTTCCATGCTCGACCATATTTCCACTCTGCATAACCATAATCTCATCAGCCATATCGGCAACTACGCCCATATCGTGAGTGATGAGCAAGATTCCAGAGTTGAGACGCGAACGCAATCCGCGCATTAAGTCGAGAATTTCAGCCTGAACTGTTACATCGAGTGCCGTGGTTGGCTCATCGGCAATAAGCAGCGCTGGATCGCAAGCGAGAGCTTGCGCGATCATCGCACGTTGACGCTGACCACCCGAGAGCTGGTGAGGGTACTTATCGACCGAGCGCTCTGGATCTGGAATTTCTACCAGGGAGATCAATTCGATGGCGCGAGCTTTCGCTTCAGATGGTCCCATATCAAAGTGATTACGGAGAGTTTCCATAATCTGAAAACCAATGGTGTAGACCGGGTTGAGCGCAGTCATAGGCTCCTGGAAGATGTAGGAGACTTCTTTTCCACGATACTTTTGCAACTTCTGAATCGGTGCACCAAGCACCTCTTCACCCTTGACCTTGACGCTACCGGTGACACGAGCATTGGAAGCGAGAAGGCTCATGATTGCCATAGCGACTGTGGACTTACCGGAACCTGATTCACCGACGATGGCCAGGGTCTGGCCCGCTTCGACTTCACAGTTAATGTGATTAGCTGCTGGGTACCAAACTCCATCAACCCAGAACTCAACTGAGAGATCTGAAACGCTAAGTACAGGTGAGGACATTTAGCTAACCGCCTTAATTGTGTCTGACGTAATGGTCGTGATCTGTGAAAGGATTGTTGAGTGAATAACCAAGAGATCTTCCGCCCGAGAACCAACCTCAACTTCGCTGTTTTCGGTGTAATAATCTGCGGACTTTTTACCTGGTCGAATTTCTACAACGCGAGCACCGCTTCCAAAGTTGCTAGCGCTCTGATTGCGCTCTTCGCGCTCATTTGTATCTACCTCTACTTGGTTCGCCCCAAAATAGTTTTCAGCGATGAGGGAATGATCATCGTCAATCCGCTTCACGAGTACTCGATTGGTTGGAGTGACGTTCTTCTGATCGATACCCGTTGGGCGCTGACCATTGAAACGAATGTGTTCAAGGTTTCCGCTTGGGCTGCCCCAGCCTCTGGAAAGAAGCGTCGCAGCATCCATCACACTGAAGTCAGAGGGCTCGATATCGACCAAGGCGGAAACATCCGCACTGCCGACTCCCCCTATACCGATAGTGGAGCTGCTGCCTTCAGGGCGAGAGCTAAACTCAAGAAATTTCAAGAGGGAAAGATCGAGCAATCCCTTACCACCGGCAAGAAGAGCAGCTTTCAGCTCTTCACTCTCGCTCTTGTAGCCCTGATTGCTGCAATCGCAGTAACTTTGCTGGGACATTAAAGCCACTACTTCTTATCTACGCTCTGGCGCTCTGCTGCGCGATCTTTACGGGAGATGCGGCGACGTTGGCGCGGATCAAATGCGTCGCGCAAGCCATCTCCGATGAAGTTAACTGAAAGCGCCACCATGATGATGATCAAACCTGGCCACCAGAAGAGCCAAGGACGTGTTGTGAAGGAGTCCTGGTACTGGCTAATCAAGAGTCCGAGTGAGACATCAGGGGGAACCACACCAAAGCCAAGGTAACTCAAAGCGGCCTCGAGCAAGATGGCACCTGACATCAAGAGCGTTACGTTAACGATGATGACACCAATTGCATTTGGAAGAATGTGCTTAAAGATAATTCGGCGGTTACTTGCTCCAGCTACGCGAGCAGCATCCACAAATTCTCGCTCTCGCAAAGTCAGGAAATCACCGCGTACCAGACGAGAAAGTCCGCCCCATGAGACGAGCCCCAGGAAGAGAGCCAAGAAGAGAACACCTTTGCTACCAAAGTGATACCCAAGCACAGAACCGAGAACAATGACTGGGACGGTGATGATGAAATCAACCAGGCGCATCAAAGTGGCATCAACCACACCGCGGTAGAAACCAGCAAGGGCGCCAACAATGATTCCGAGGGCTCCAGCTACCAAGCCGATGACAACCATTACCTCAAGTGAGCGCTCAGCTCCGCGCATTACCAATGAGAAGTAATCCCGGCCTAAGTCGTCTTGACCAAATGGATGATCACCTAAACCAAAATGCTTACCTGGAATAAGGTTGAGAGTTGGACATCCTGGAAGTTCGATTGGACATCCATCCGTACGGAGAGTTGGAAGATCAGTGATCTTGTACTTCCACCAACCTCCATATCCGATTCCAAAAATCTTAAATCCAAGTGCACTAAAGACAAAGATCACGAGAGAGAAGAGCACAATGAGAGAGATCATTGCTCCACGGTGGCGGAAGAAACGCTTGAGAACGATCTGACCTTGGCTTAAGCCTTCAGTCTCCTTATTGAAGATATCGCCATCGACGATCTCTTCAACCTTCTTCTTACGGGAGAAAATAGCCATTATTTCTTACCTACCACTCTGATTCGAGGATCTAACGCTGAGTACAAGAGATCCGCCACCAAGTTAGCCATGATGACGAGCGATGAGGTGAAGAGGAATACACCCATCAAAAGGTTGAGATCCTGGTTATGCACGGCCAGGTTGAATTGTGTTCCCATGCCATGCCATCCAAAGACGCTCTCGGTGATAATCGCTCCACTCATAATCGCAGCAAAGTCGACCACCAAGATTGTGGTGATTGGAATCAAGGTGTTACGGAAGGCGTGACGCATAATCACGGTGCGCTCAGATAATCCCTTGGCGCGTGCTGTTCGGATGTAATCCTGGTTCATTACTTCCAGCATTGTTCCGCGTGAGTAACGAATATATCCCGCCATAGTGATCAAAATCAGGGCAATGGTTGGAAGCAACAAGTGCAAGACGGTATCGAGAGATGAGAACCAGAAATTGCCAGTTGGCAAGAGATCATTTGATTG
>CANCUC010000094.1 GCA_947381255.1 Actinomycetota bacterium | reverse complement strand
TCGCTCTCCTCTTGAGCAGGCTTGGGAGCACGTGCCTTCTTAGGAGGGGCAACTTCAGTAGGTGCCTCTTGGAAAAGTGGAACTGGAACGGGAGTGGTTGCCTTCTTCACCTTTGCCGGTGCCACAACTTCGGTTGGAACCTCAGCTACGGCCTTTTTGGCAGCACGCTTAGCAGCGGGCTTAGTAGCCGGCTCTTCAGGGGTGGTGATTGGCGTTGGTTCTACTGAACCTTCACTCTTGGTCGCAGCGGGTTTAGCCGCGCGCTTACGCGATTTCTTTGGCTCTGGCGCCATAAAACAAATCCTCTTCTAAATAATGTAGTAAATCTCTTAAAAAAACCTGGCTTAAATACTTAAAATCTCGGGATTCTGCGGATCTTCGCGGCGGTCATTTCGCGCTGAAGGGCTGAATTCCTGAATTAAGTATCGCAGATGAAGCCTTGATAGCCAATTTGGCGGGCCGTAGAGAGTTACCTGGAGCGTAAATGAACATTTTGAAGGAGCCCAAAGCCGATGAGGGTGGCAAACATCGAGGAGCCTCCATAGGAGATGAAGGGCAGAGGTACCCCGGTCATCGGCATGAGCCCCATGGACATTCCGATATTTTCAAAGGTTTGAAGGGCGAACCAGGCGATAACCCCCACACAGACCAATCTGCCGAAGAGATCGTTGGTTCTTTGGGCAATTAAGAAAGCTCGCCAGAAGAAGAGCCCGAAGAATAAGAGCATCAAGCCCGAGCCAACAAAACCCGTCTCCTCTCCTGCAACTGTGAAGATGAAGTCAGTCTGTTGTTCAGGTACGAATCGACCATTTGTTTGAGGACCATGAAATAAACCGCGACCCAGCACGCCACCGGAACCAATGGTGATGCGAGCTTGGCGAAGTTGGTACCCACTTTGTTGCGGGTCGGCGCTTGGATCAACGAATGATTGCAATCGTTTAATTTGATACTGGCTCACGACTCCAGCTTTCACTGCAACAAAACCGCCGAGAACTGCGATGAGTAACAAGCCGATGACCCAACGAGTTGGTGCACCCGAGACCGCAATCATGATGACGATGGCGGCGCTAATAATAAGTGTGGTCCCCAGATCAGGCTGCAACATAATGAGCAAGATCGGAAGTGATGCAACCGCCAAAGATTTAAGTACATCTTGATCAGTTGGATCTGACCCAATTCCATTTCGCTCTGCGAGCACCATCGAGATTCCAAGAATGATAGAAATTTTCGCAAGCTCCGCTGGTTGAATCTGAAATCCGCCAGGCAGGGCAATCCAAGCCTTTGCGCCATTTACGGTTGAACCAACTCCAGGTGTGATAACTGCGATCAGACCAAGGACGCCTAATCCCCAAACGATTGGCGTGTAAGCACGGAGCAATCTGTAATCAATCAGAGTCGTCCCATACGCCATCGCCAAACCAATGAGAATGTTGATGATGTGGCGCTTGAGGTAATACTGAGGGTCGAGATGCTGAGATGTAAACCAACTCTTAGTTGCGGCGTAAACCAAAACTGTTCCAAATCCCAAGAGCCCTACAGCAGCAAAAGTTAACCAACGGTCGTAACCTGACACATTTCGCATGAGGCGATGAGAGCGCGATTGAGGGCGATAAGTCGTCATGGCTTCTTCACCGTCGCATTCTTAACATCAATTACTGGAAGCCCTGTAGGTGGTTTGCCAGTTGGAAACACTGAATTCTTAGGATCAACCGTATTGCCCGTGACGCCAAAGAGCGCGTTATATATATCTTTCACTCCGACAGCAGAAGTTCCGGCACCATAACCGCCTTGGCTTACCATCATGACAACAGCATATTCGGGCTTGTTAGAGGGGGCGTAGGAAGCGAACCACGAGGTTGGATCTTTAGCGCTGCCATTAGCGTTTCGGCCCTGCACCTGACCTGTACCAGTCTTTCCACTTACCTGAACTGGGTAATTTCCAAAGACTCCAGAAGCAGTTCCAGAAACCGCAACTCCGCGTAGAGCTGCGTGTAAGAAATCAAGGGTGCTTGCTGAGGCCGGGATAATTCCATTCTTCACTGGCTTAATATCTTGAATTAAAGTTCCATCCGGCTTAACTATGGCGCGAGCAACTTCAGGCTTGTAAAGAGTTCCCCCATTTGCGATTGCTGCATAGGCAACTGTCATTTGGAGAGGAGTCATAAGAACATCACCTTGACCGATTGCGAAGTTGATAGCATCACCAGCACGGATGATGTAACCATCAGTGCAATCTTCCTTTGCGACCGCAATCAAAAATGGCGTGAGATCAGAAGGCTTCGCACGCTTGGTGTAGTTGCAATAGAAATTCTTGTTGGATTTGTAATACGCAAGCTTCCAGGTGCGATCAGGTAGGCGACCGGAAGCTTCAGAAGGAAGATCAATTCCCGTTGGCTTACCAACACCAAAGGCACCGGCATTCTTAAAGAAGAAATCATTAGGATTTTTCTTAGGCGAAAGTCCGCCATCTTTAACCCATTGGTCGTAACCAATCTGATACCAGATAGTGTCACAAGACACAGCAATAGCGGTCTTCAAGGACATGGTGCCTTGCACTTTTGTGTCATCGTTGTGGAAACTTTGATTACCGAATTTTGCCGAGTAAGGACAGGCATAATTTGCATTGAGGTTGTATCCCGCATGTGATGCAGCGACAACAGAGAGAGCCTTGAATGCAGATGCTGGCGCGTAAGTACCATCGATGGCGCGTGATAACGCAGGCACGCCATCAGCTTCGCTAAAGAGCGCTTGAGCTTGGGCGATTGTCAGACCCTTTTGCCACATATTGGGGTCATACGTTGGATAAGAAGCCATCGCAAGAATGCGACCCGTGTGAACATCCATAACGATTGCAGCGCCAGAATCACCTTTGTAACCCTGAGCGCGTGCGCTTTGAACTGAGCTCGCTAGCGCCTTCTCCGTAACAGCTTGCAATTGGGCATTGATATTGGTTACTACGTTATTTCCAGCCACTGGCAGGGTGGTGGTTGCAGTACTGGTGATGTTCTCCGTGCGATCAACAATCACGGTTTTAATTCCTGGAGTGCCCTGCAGATACTGGTCATACTGATACTCAAGGCCAGTCTTTCCAATAGTTTCATTTGGATAATATTGTTTCGAAGAGGTTGCCACATCCTGCGAGGTAACAGATCCGACATACCCCAAGACGTGTGCTGCGTTCTCTCCCGCGAGTGAGGGATAACTTCTGCTTGGTACCGGCGTGGCATTAATTCCAGGGAAGATATCTGGGTTCTCTAGAATCTTGAGAGCTTGCGCCTCGGTCGCATCCTTCGTGACGGGAACTGGTTGATAAAGAGTTCCGTTCCAACAACCGGCGCGTTTTCCAACAGGAAGTTCACCGCACAATCTGGTTCGCACATAGAGATCTGAATACTTAACGCCAATCAGAGTTGAGACGCGATGAAGCACTGCAGAACCTTTATCAGGCATTTTTCCAAGCGTACTTCTGTCAACAGTGATAACCATTCCTGGTCGATCCATGGCAAGTGGTAATCCATTGTCATCAACAATTGCGCCGCGGACTGCGGGAGTGACAACATCTCGACTTTGAATATTCAAGGCGGCGTTGTGATATTTCAATCCAGCGGCGACCTGAAGATAAAAGAGGCGTCCGAGCATCGCCAACATTAAAGAGAGAATAAGTACTTGAACCACGATGAGGTTTAATCGAGAACGCTGACTCATCAACGTTCCCTCGCGCTTAAGGAGTATTCGCGGACACGACCCAGAGTTGGGAGGAACATCGGAGTAAAGACAATCGTCCAAACCAAGTTACCGAGAATGACGATGCCATCGTGGCCCAGGGTTCCATTCTCTTCACCGAGAAGAGCTCCAAAAGTCAGGTAGATAAAGAGCGCGGCGCTTACTCCGGCTCCTACAAAGAGAACGAAGGTCACGGGCGATGAGGTCAAATCAGCGATTGAATCTCGGTTAGCAGCGAATAGGTAACCAATGCCGGTAAGAATCAGTGCCCATTGACCGAATGGCGCATTAGAGGTTGGTGAAAAATCAAGGACGATACCTGCAAGAAATCCTGTGATTAGCGCTCCATTGTGATCCTCATATGCGATCAAGGAGATGGCGATTGCTAGATAGAGAGAGAACCCTGAAATTGGAAAGTGGATAAGTGAGACCGCTGATTCTTGAATGGTGAAAAG
>CANCUC010000093.1 GCA_947381255.1 Actinomycetota bacterium | reverse complement strand
TAAGGAACGTTTGAAATCAAAGCTCTCATCTGAGGCTAATTTCTTACTCCGCAGATGGTGAAACGCTCCAAGCGCCAAAGTGATTGCGACAAGCAGAATCTTGATCGCGATAAAGAGCGCCCAGTTTGACTTGGTATAGAGATTTACAGGACGAGCCAAATAGAAAGTCAAAGTCGTAGCCAATGGAATTAGGCCAAAGATGCTGGCCGTATTTATTTTTCGTGTGAGCTCAAATTGCGCGTGAGTTTGGCGAAGGAGTAGCCCACAGACCGATCCGGCCCAAGATATTGCAAAGAAGAGATGGCCCGCAGCGATGTATTTCAAAATGGCTGGGTGAGCTAAATCAAGAGCGTGACCCTCAAAGAATTCTTGAGAGCTAAAGAGTAAAGCGATGAGAAGTAGTTGCGAAGTTCCGAGCCATCCCAGATTATCTTCTCGCTTGGTTTTATTCGGACTCAATACCCAGTTCATCGAGGAGGCGAGAAGAATCGCATAGACGATAATGGCCAGAAGAGATATTTTGGACGATCCACTGTCGAGATAAGAACCGGGCAGAATCGATGAGAGAACAACGATGCGAAGGCCTGCGATAACAATGCCAAGGAAAGCGGTAATGACAAAGATGAAATAAGACCCTGCCAGGATTGAACCAAATGCCAGAATGAGAAGAGCCCAGAAGAGAAATTGCAGGATTTTGTCGGGGTAAGAGACGAGTGATGATTGAGATGCCTTCACTGGTTTCTGATTTACGCCAAAGGAATATGAACCGCCAACGAGGTGCCCGTCTCGACTTACTGCCCTCCACGAAACTATGTAAGAACCGGCTGGGAGAACTTTGCTCGGGGTGAGTGTGACAGTGCTTTGATTAGTGCTTGTGTCGAGCTTCATTGCGTAGGACGTTGCGACCTTTGTGCCGGTCGAGTCGGCAAGGAGAACCTCATCGGAATTTGTTTGAACTTTTTCACCCCAGGTGAGGGTGATATTTGCGGGGGCAGTTGTCAGAACTGAATTTGCAAGGGGATAGGTGTTGATTAATTGGGCGTGCGCTTGTGCAGGCGCGGGGTTCAGAGTGAGAAGAGAAAAGATTGAAATGAGAAATAAGACGACCTTGCTGTATCTAGTTGTGGGTACAGCAGGTCGTCTCATGTAATCAGATTGGATTAGTTGAGGTTAAGAACGGGGACTGGAGTTGCAGACTCTGCAGGATCTGATCCGTCTGCTGGGCGAGGCTGAATCCAGTTAACAGTGAGTCCCTTGGTGCAGGATTGAACCGCAGGGAATTTGAGTTGTGAACCTTTGGCACCTGCTGGAGTTAGCTTGAACTTGATGTCAGCTGCATTCTTGCCCCCATCTGGCCCGGTCGTTATTGCGGGCCCGAAGACTTTTAGATACGAGCGGCCTGCGGATTTCACGATCTTCTCCTGCCAGCTCTTTAGGAGTTTTCCATGTTGGAAAACGCCTACAGCCGCGAAGGTAGAAGTGTTGATGCTTTTTGGAAGCTGAAATTTAACTTCCGTCGTTTGAGTGGCCGCGGTGCAATCGTGTGGGACGTTGAGAACCAAAATCTGATTTTGATTGGCTTTTACGGTGTCCGGACTGAACTCTACGTGGGCACTGGCAGCGGTAACCCCGACGGCAGTGATCAAGCAGGTCAGAAGAGCTACCTTCTTTATATTCGACATCTTCATTCTCCTTAGGCAAAAAATCTATGCCTAATGGTATCTGACCTGCTTTATGGGCTAAAAATCAGCGGTTTTATCTACCTTCAGCCTTGTCTTTCAATAATCCGAGTCGCACCATTCCATCACGCTTTCCCACGCTAGGAAGCAGGAGAGGAAGCAAAATCCGACCCATTCCCTTCATCTTGGGGAAGTCGTGCTGAAAGGTGACTTCGGTGGAGTTCCCGGATGGGCGGAGGGTGAAGGTATTGATGAAGTAGCCATTCTCGTCATGGGCCCTAAAGACGAACTTTGAGTGTGGAACGACCTCGGTTATTTCAACCTCGTTCTGATGGTTCTTATCTGAGGGAGGGACGAACCCGACCGAGCTGTACTTGCTTCCGACCTCACCAGCGCTGCCCGAGATGAGTTTCACGGTGTAGGGCTTTGGGGACCATTCACTATGTTTTGCGATGTCAGCGATCCAAGGCCAGATTGCCTCGGCTGGAGCGTCGATAACCTGCGAAATGAGTAGTTGCGCCATTTGCGATCCTTTCGGGTTGGGATTAAAAAATACACTTAACTAATAAGTTAAGTAAATAGTTTTTCGTAATAGTCTGTATATCTAATGGAAGTTATGAATACTCTTGCCAGATGTTTGGAATATCTAAAGAGATCCGCGGAAAGAACATCTCCTATCGCCCGGAGCTCGATGGTATTCGAGCCCTGTCGATCGTTGTGGTTCTCCTTCATCACGTGGGCTACCTCCATGGTCGAGGTTTTCTAGGTGTCGATATTTTCTTTACTCTCTCCGGTTACCTCATTACCCAAGTACTCCTAGCGACGGTCGCTAAAGGTGGTTCGCTACTTGGCTTCTATCGCCGCCGTATTGCCCGCCTCTATCCGATCATGGCAATCAGTGTTCTTGTTGCCACCCTCGTAATCGGTTTCAACTCAGCGCGTGATACACGACCGATTTTCGCCTCACTCTTCTATTACAAGAATTTCCTGCATTGGGGCGATCTCTTCGGCCCATTCTGGAGTTTGAGTGCAGAAGAGCAGTTCTATCTCATCTTCCCAATCACATTGCTTCTCTTCTACAAGTTCTTCAACAAAAAGGTATTCACCGTATTTCTACTGCTCGTCATCGCAGGGGTGTGGAGTTACGTTCTTTGGAAGAATTATCCTGACTACTCTTGGAATCAAGATGGGGTTCTCAATCTCACTCTCTTCCGTCCAACTATGATTTTGGTTGGCTGTGTTGTCTCACTTAACTACAAGAGCGCGCGAGATTTTGTTAAGAGATTTAGAGCGCTCTTTCTCTTGGTGTTTATCGGACTAGTCGCAGCATGTATTGGTTATCAATTCCCTGGATTGGCAGCCCTATCAACTGTTCTCTTAATTCTTCTCTTGGATTCTGAATTGTCTGCGATTTCACTACTTTCACGAAGCGTTCGTGGTTTTCTCTCCACGCGTCCACTTCGTACGCTAGGCGTACTCTCGTACTCCATCTACATCTGGCATATGCCAGTGATTTTCCTCTACTACAAGAAGAATTTGAATCCCCATGATCATGTTGCGGAGATTTTTGGAATTGTCCTCACCTTGGCCTTGATCAGTTTCTATCTCATCGAAGTTCCACTGCAAGGCTTCTTGAGCGGCTCTAAGAAAAGTGCTTCACTAAGAGAGGTCTGACCTTCAAAGGGAGTGGGCGAAAATGCAAGAGTTTGTAGATTTCCTTGCCAAGCAACCTCCCTTTAATGCGCTCTCCACGCTTGATCTGGAAGCTATTTCTGCTGAGATTGAAGTCGAATATTTCACGCATGGCACTGTTGTAGTTGCTGCAGGATCTGACCCCCTCGATCATCTTTATATTGTGAGAACCGGCAAGGTAGAAGTTCTCGACAAGGGCAGCGTTGTAGATGAGCTCCACTCGGGTGACGCTTTTGGGCATATATCGGTTCTTACAGGCTTGCCTCCGCAATATTCAGTTCGGACCTCAGAAGACACCCTTTGCTATCGAATGCCAGATCCACGACGATTTATCTCAGACCCATCCGCGCTGAAATTTGGTCATTTTGGAACTCTCATTACTCGCCATCGTTTAACTGCAAGTGCGCTCATGTCAGATGCTCAATCAAATGTGACTCGTTATATGCGGGAAATTCTCTGGGTGAAAGCAACGCAGAGCGTTCGCGAAGTTGCCGAGAGCATGACGAGTGCTGAGCAATCCTTCGCTCTCGTTGATTCACCTATGGGCGTTGGTCTCGTAACTGATCGAGATTTTCGTAGCAAAGTCGGTAGGGGAGAGTTCGGACTCGATTCACCAATCGGGGCGATGATGAGCCATCCGCTCATCACTGTTTCTAACAAGGTTTCTCTCGCCTCCGCTTTTCTGCAGATGGTTGAGCGCGGCGTGCATCACCTAGTTGTGGTTGATGATTATGAGAAACCAATCGGTGTGGTTCGCGCCATGGACCTCTCCTCGATTCAACTGCGCAATCCTCTCTTGATCCGCGCTGCGATTGAATCTGC
>CANCUC010000092.1 GCA_947381255.1 Actinomycetota bacterium | reverse complement strand
TTTAGTTTTGAACCCTTTGCAGGAACTGCAGAAATCAGAACCTTCGATTGATCCGTAGGAATTTTTCCAGATGTAATCGCCAGTAAGTTGTAGTGAAGTTGAAGAACAATCCGATCGCCCTTAGCGATTGGAGTTCCGTATCCGATAGGCATGATGTCCTTATCGCGACCAGGTGCCCAGGATGAGAGCCAAGGAGAAGTTAAAAAGGAAGAGAAGCTTGAACCAATTCCAGTTCCACCAAAGCACGACCATCCAGTCCCATTTTTATCAGCTGCTTGTGCTGCGGCGAGATCTTTCTTGCCAACCAAGAACATAATTGCATGGTGCAACATTGCACGTTGTTGGGGTTGAAATTGCACTTGTGTGATGAGGGAATCTTGGGTGACCTTTGGGTCAATTAAAAAGCAGTGATAGTCATCGGTTCCACCATTACTTGCTGAAGGCAGATAAGGCTTCACTAGTTGAGCGCTGTAAACCGTTGTCGAAGTGCTCGATTGTGCAATGCTTGGAGCGGAACCAAGCGATGCTGCGATTAGCAGCGATGGAATTACCAGAAGAGTTAACTTGCTCATACGATGCTTCACGCCCTGATAGTAATGACGATCTTAATTGGCGGCTCATTGAAATCACGGATACCTTTGAGCAATGGTCCGCGCTCGTAGGTTGCTCGCTGCTGTACTTCTCCTAACCTCGATGAGCGCTGGAAGTTTTGCCTATGCGGGAGAAAGTTATTCGACTGAAGATCTACGTCTCAGTGGTGCAGGTGGAGTTGCACTTGATGCGACTATATATCTACCCAAGAAACTCCCAGCTCCAGCCGTTTTATTGGCCCATGGATTTACTGGCGATAAGAAGAGCGTCGCTTCTCAAGCTCAGGAACTTGCCGGACGCGGTTATGTCGTTTTGGCATGGACTGCCCGCGGCTTTGGAAATTCGACCGGACAAATATCAATGGATTCACCGACTGGCGAAGTTGCCGATGTCTCCAAATTAATTGACTACCTATCAACTCGTAGAGAGGTTACCCAGCAGCGCAAGGGTGATCCGCTCGTTGGTATCGTCGGAGATTCCTACGGAGGCGCAGTTTCATTGCTCGCCGCAGGGTATGACAAACGAATAGATGCAGTTGCCGCGAATATCACGTGGAACAGCCTGACCCAGGCCCTCTTTCCACAGAACGCTAACGATTCTTCATTTGGTCCATATAAGAAATTCTGGGCAGGTACCTTCTTCGCGCTCGCCACCCTTCCAAACTCCGTCGCAGGAGAGTGTGGAACTTTCACACCTGAGTGGTGTCAGGCTTTTAAGGATGCGGTAGCAAATGGTGTACCGACTTCCGCTGACCAGAAACTATTAACTGCATCTTCGCCTTCGACAGTGACAAATCGAATCACCGCGCCGACCTTGCTCATGCAAGGTGAAGCCGATTCTCTCTTTCCGCTATCTGAATCGATTAAGAATGCGGAAGAGATTCATAAGGCACATCCATCAACTCCACTTGCGATGATTTGGCATAGCGGGGGACATGATGGCGGAACTGATGAGTCGGCGAGACTTCACTCGAACGAGATGGATTGGTTTGATATCTACCTCAAAGGTGTAAAGAAAACTTTTCCTACTTTCCAAGTGACAGATACAAACGGATCTATCTCACTTGTGGATTCCTCGGTCATCCCTAAATTCTTAACAAGCACCTCGCTTCCACTTGATGTTCCGACAAAATCTCTTGACATCGCAGTTCCATTCACAGCTCTCGTTGCACCCATTGGTGGAATCCCCGGAGCGATCTCGTCCTTGCCCGGAGTCGGTTCGGCACTCGCACTTGCTGGAAGTGTGAGCGGAGCAACTGCAGCATTCTTACCTGGTCAGAGTGGATTTTTAGAGACTGCGGCTCTCAAGGCTCCGATTCATATTGTTGGGCCTTCATCAATTAAATTGCGTATCTCCTCAAACGCAAAGAACGCAACGCTATTTTTCTCACTCGTTGTTCGCACCGCCGCTGGGCAGACCAAGCAACCCAATGGAATTGTGAGCCCAGTTCATCTTTCAAATATTGCTAACACCGGTACTGATTTCACAGTTCAATTACCTGCCGTTGTGTTAGATGCTGCTACTGGAGATAAGTTGGCGGTAGCAGTTTCGACCACCGATCAGGGATATGCCCTCCCACAAGATGGTCGCCAATATGCGCTTACAGTGCAATCTCCTTTGACCATATCTCAGATGAACTTCACTACTAAGGTAAGTCACTTCTCACTTTACGGATGGCCGACGCTGGCCTTCCTCTTTATTCTCTTGGCGGTTGCCTGGGCATACTTCAGACGCCCTCGCCACAACACTTCACCGGTCGAAGAGAGTGACGCTCTCGTAACCGTCTCCAACCTGACCAAGGTTTATAATGATGGCTACAAAGCGGTTGATGGCCTCTCTTTCAAGGTAAATCGCGGTCAAGTACTTGGTTTATTAGGGCCAAATGGTGCCGGTAAAACCACAACCCTTCGCATGATGATGGGGCTGATCTTCCCGACTGAGGGAGAGATTGCAATCAATGGCCAACCCATTTACCCAGGCTCTCCAACTCTGGCAAACCTCGGCTCCTTCGTTGAGGGCTCGGGATTTTTGCCGCATCTCTCGGGCCGCGAGAACTTAGAGCTGTATTGGAAGTCGATCGGTCGCAGCGATGAGCCTTATTTCGAAGAGGCTATAAAGATTACTGATCTTGGTAGCGCGCTAGATAAAAAGGTACGTTCATATTCTCAGGGAATGCGCCAGCGTTTAGCTATCGCTCAATCAATGTTGGGTATGCCGGATTTGCTGGTACTCGACGAACCAACCAACGGCCTCGATCCGCAGCAGATTAAGGCGATGCGCGAGGTATTAAAGAGCTATGCAAAGACTGGTCGCACTGTAATCGTCTCATCACACCTCTTGGCTGAAGTTGAGCAAACATGTTCACATGTCGTACTGATGCATCGCGGCCATTTGATTACTTACGGAACTATGAAGAAGATCCTGACTAAGGCCGGAAAGCGCGCAGGAAGTTTGGAAGAGATATTCATTGAACTCATCGGTGATGATCTGACGATCGGGAAGGAGCAGTAAATGTATACACCAGGCAAAACTCTGCCCTATCGTCTTGAGTTGTATCGGCAGATAAAGCGCAAGCGCACTCTCTTCTCATACATCTTTGTAATCTCTCTCCCCGTGATTGTTGCACTCGCCGTGAAATTTGGAACGTCAGGTAATAGTTCTGGACCTACACGATTTGGATCCGGTACTGCCGATCTCATTGGTCTTGCTACTAAAGGCGCAGCAAACTTCACCTCAACCATGTTCTATTTCGCAACGCCATTTCTCTTAGTAGCAGTTATCTCTATCTTCAATGGAGATACCGTTGCATCAGAAGCATCGTGGTCCACCTTGCGCTATTTACTCGCCGCGCCAGTTCCTAGAACTCGATTACTCATTCAAAAGTTAAAAGTCAGTTTGACGCTCTCATTTATTTCGATTGTCTTGCTCATAACGACTTCATGGGTGGTTGGCGCAATTGCATTTGGTACAGCTCCGATGCAGACTCCGTTGGGAGTTACCTTCGGAAATGCTCAAGCAACCCAGCGAATTGTGGTCATTGGTTTCTACCTCGCGCTCGTGCTTTTGTCGGTAGCAGGTCTGGCTTTTTATCTCAGCGTCTCGACTGATGTTCCATTGGGAGCGGTCGGTGGGGCAATCGGAATTATTATTCTCTCCAACATCTTGGATGCAATCTCGGGACTTGGAGCTATTCGAAATTGGCTTCCAACCCATTACTCATTCTCATGGTTTGATGCCTTGTCGAGTTCCATCGACTGGACGCAGATGATCAGAGGCGCCTCTTACAGTTTGATTCTCTTCTCGGTACTAATCTCACTCGCAGTGATTAAGTTCAACAAGAAGGACATCACCTCGTAGAGTCGCGAGGACTAGTCGTCTTCGCCAACGCCACCAGCGATTGAAGGCTTTGCGCCTAATGAAATAGTCGATGTAGAAGCTTTTGAAGGTAGCTGCACCGAAGTTTGAGATGCTGATACCGAACTCGCTACCGTGCTACTTCCGGAGTTTACGTGGGCGGCTCGATTCATCTCGGCGCCGACAGCGCCAACGCTGACAAAGAGACCGACTGCTAATAGAGCTGCTTGTAGTTTCATAAATGAGAGTATTAATCACCGCTATGGGTGGAGGCTGGGTACTTTCAGAGAACCCGC
>CANCUC010000091.1 GCA_947381255.1 Actinomycetota bacterium | reverse complement strand
GCTGGTGCAATTCGAATAACGTTCTTTCCCGGCGCATTCACTAATAGACCGCGTTGCATCGCTTTGCTTGCAACATCTGAGGCCACAGGTGAGTCGAGGAGGATTCCAAGCAGCAAGCCGCGACCCCGAACCCCGCTTACACCTGGTATCGCTCCGATCTGCATCTTTAGAAATTCGCCATCGATCGCGACTTTCTCGAGAATATCTTTTTTGACGATGAAATCAATAACCGCATTTGCGGAAGCACATGACATTGGATTTCCACCGAATGTTGAACCATGCTCACCTGGTTTAAATGCTGGAACGCGATCGCCAAGTGTGATCATTGCACCTAGAGGCAAGCCTCCCCCCAGACCCTTCGCCAAGGTGATGATGTCAGGTTGGATACCTTCTCTCTCGTAACCAAACCAATCACCAGTACGACCCATACCGGTCTGCACCGCATCAATTGCCAAGAGCGCACCGTACTTGTCGCAGAGCGAACGAATCTCACGTAGGTACCCATCAGGCGGCACTACAACGCCATTTTCGCCTTGTATTGGCTCTAAAAGTACAAGTGCGGTCCGACGGGAAATTGCTTTGCGAATGGCCCAAAGATCGCCATACGGCACAAATTTCACCTTAGGTAGAAGTGGTTCAAATATCTCTCGCTTTGAGGCTTGGCCAGTAACTGAAAGTGCACCAGATGTCCGTCCGTGGAATCCCCCAACAGCTGCAATTATTTGTGTTCTGCCGGTTAACCGAGAGATTTTTATCGCAGCTTCATTTGCTTCTGCTCCAGAGTTGCAGAAGAAAATTCGAGCAGTCGGATCATTGGTGAGATCTTGAAGTTTCTCGGCAAGTTCAAGGCCTGGATTATGAATATAAAGATTGCTTACATGCGAGAGAGTCTCTATCTGCTTGGAAACCGCCTTCACAACTACTGGATGAGCATGACCCAAGATATTTGTGGCGATTCCTCCAAGGAAATCTAGATATCTCTTTCCATCTTCATCCCATACTTCTACGCCATCACCCTTAACCAGTGTGATTGGTGGAACTCCGTAATTGTTCTGCATCGCTGCATGCCAACGTTCTTGAGTGTTCATTTTGTTACCACCGTTCCTCCATGACCTTGTAGAGCAGAGTGGAGATTGGAAATATCTCTTCCATCAATGATTCGAGCTCGACGTGCACCAGATGCGAGAGCAGTCAGCACCGCTTTTACTTTAGGCGCCATACCATCTGCAAAAGTTTCCGAAATTCCGGAGAGCTCTACCTGCGTAATTTCGGTGATGATCGAATCTGGATCAGGCCAATTGCGGTAAATGCCAGCGACGTCGGTGATAAAGAGAATTTCGGTAGCTTCAAGTGCTCCGGCAATGGCACCAGCGGCTATATCTCCATTGATGTTGAGAGCCTGCCCATCCTCTTGAACTGCCACAGGAGAGATGATGGGTAGGTATCCATTGGAGAGCAAGAGATTAAGGAAGGCGGGATCAACGAGAGTTGGTTCACCTACAAGACCGATATCAACGGCATCGCCATCTTCTATCGGCGTAAATTTTTGGGCTCTGAGAGTGCCACCGTCTCCGGTAGATATACCCACCGCATTCACGCCGTAACCGATAAAGGAGTTGGTGAGATTGCGAAGTACTCCGCCGCAGAGCGTTTGCTGCACTATCTCCATCGCTTCGGGTGAAGTTTTCCGATAACCGTGCACCATCTCGCTCTCAATATTATGAATGCGAAGCTCTTCATTAATCGCAGGGCCGCCTCCGTGCACGACAACCACTTGCTGACCAGATGTGTGAAACTTCGCGATGGTCTTTACTATTTCCTCATTGCTCTCCGGGTTATCTAAAACATGCCCTCCATACTTAATAAGGATCATGAGCCAATACCTTGTGAACTCAAGCCAGTGTTCTCTGGTAACCCAATCATTAAATTCGCATTCTGAATCGCCTGAGATGCAGCGCCTTTCCCGAGATTATCAATTGCTGCGGAGATGATGATTCGCTGAGTGTGATCATCAACTGCAACTTGAATCTGCGCTGAATTGGATGCAAGAACGGCAGATGTCTTAGGGAGCTGATCTCCACTTAGTACCGAAACAAATTCTTCGCTCTGATAGAAGTTCTTATAAATCTCTTGTGCATCAATTGAACTCAGAGGCGACTTCAATTTCGCCGTTACAGTGGCGAGAATTCCACGAGGCATGGGCGCTAAAATCGGAGTGAAGGAAATCTTTACCTCTTCATCACCTAAGAGTGAGAGGGTCTGCTCAATTTCTGGTGTGTGCTGATGCACTCCTCCAAATTTGTATGAGGTCAGTGAACCCATAACTTCGCTAGCTAGAAGGCTTGTCGAAGCTTTACGTCCGGCGCCGGTTGTTCCAGAGGCCGCCACAACGACGATGTCGGTGCCGTCAATAATTTTTGAATGAAGGGAAGGCGCTGCGGCGAGTGCGATCGCTGTTGCATAACATCCAGGATTGGCGACTCTCGATGCCTGAGCTATCTTCCCGCGTTGACCAGGAATTTCTGGAAGACCATAAACCCATGCACCGGCATAGGAGCCACCGTAATATTTTTCCCAAGAGAGCGAAGACTCCAGACGGAAATCCGCTCCGAGATCTACGACCTTAATATTTGAATCTACTTCCGCAATCATTTTGGCGGACTCGCCATGAGGAAGTGCCAAGAAGAGAAGGTCGCAATCATTCATACGCGAAATCTCAGTTGCTTCAAATAGGCGTTCGGAATAGCTAATTAATTGAGGATGAACGGAAGTGATTGCTGCACCGGCTTGGCTTCCAGCGGCTATGTATTCGACCTCAAAGTGCGGATGGCCCACTAGAAGCCGAAGTAGTTCTCCGCCTGAGTAGCCGCTTGCCCCAATCACACCAATTTTCATGGCTTTAGAGTAAGGGTTTATGAATAATTATGCAAGGATTTGAATAATTATACGCGAACTACTACTCCGCATTGCTCAAAAGCTGCTTTAACTGCAGATTCGCGATATCCAGATACCTCATCGGCGGTCAGGGTGCGATCAGGAGCCCTAAATGCGAGGGTGAAGGCGAGAGATACCTTGCCATCTCCTAGATTCTCATAGCGATCGAAGAGGTTAATCGACTCCAAGAGCTCACCAGCCCCAGATACAAGCGCAGCCTCAACTTTTGCGGCCGGAACTGCCGAATCAACTATCAGGGATACATCCTGAGTTGCAGCCGGCATGGTGAGAATTGGCTTGGCGGATTTCGCAGGCGCCACAGGCAATTCGGAGAGAATTACCGCGAAGGCGCAACTACGGGCGGGCAATCCCAGGGCTTCGAGTACTCGAGGGTGCAGCTCCCCCGCATGAGCCACTGGCTTACCACCCACTTGGATCTCGGCGCAACGACCTGGATGCCAGGGAGCAAGATCTGATTGAACAATCGTTCCCGTATTCCCAGTGAGTTCGATAATTTTGAGGGCTTGGGTCACCGCATCAGACCACTCAAATTCTCGTCCGGCTCCCCACCAGCCATCTCTCTCGAGCGAACCTGCGACTACCGCTCCAACGAAGAGGGGTTGTGGTGGAACGCTGGCATAAATCTCTGCGATGGTCTCTGCAGATGGACGACCGTCAGTTGGAACCGGTGAAACATGAGCCAACTTTGTGACATCGCGAAAGACAGAACCGATCTCAAAGATCGCGCAATCTTTTGCGCCACGATTTAGATTCCGCTTTCCGGTATCAAGCAATCCGGGAAGTAAGTGAGTTCGAAGAAGCGGAGCTTGATCAGACATTGGGTTTGCCAATTTGAAACTAGCCGCGCGAGCACCAACAAATCCAAGCAAATCGACCATCTCTTGATTAACAAATGGATAGTTATAAACCTCGGAGAAACCGAGGTTCGCAAGATAATTTGCAACACCGCGCTTGCGATACTGCAAGGGACTCAGTGTTGCTCGCGCCGGACCAATTGGAAGAGTTCCTTCAATTGAATTTAAACCAACGAGGCGTCCTACCTCTTCTACAAGATCTGAAGGGTTGAGGAGATCGCTACGCCATGTTGCAGGAGTAACTTTCCAGAGTGAATCACCTACAACTTCAATCGAACAACCAACGGTACGCAGGTTGGTTTCTACAACTTCAATAGTCACTGGAATACCGAGAAGCTTGGAAGCAAAGTGAGGATCAAAATCGATGACAGGTATAGCAGGAACTACACCTGAAGTAGCGCTTCCCACATGCTTGGCGCCTCCAAGTTCGATAAGAAGTTGAACGGCACG
>CANCUC010000090.1 GCA_947381255.1 Actinomycetota bacterium | reverse complement strand
CCAAAGTGGGGTCAGGGTTCGGACGATACCTGCGATGGCAGATCTCTTCCCGTTGAATTTTGCGACCCTGCTCTACTCCAGTAAGTTTGCCCACGGAGGGCTCGCATAGCGGCCGAGTGCACCGGTCTTGAAAACCGGCAAGGGAAACCTTCGTGGGTTCAAATCCCACGCCCTCCGCCACTTTTTAAAGATGCCCGATTTGCCCTGCTTGTGGGCGATTTCACCTCAAGAACCTATCTCCCTACCTAGCGTAATTAGGTCGCGGGTAGGAAACTTCCCCCATGGCAATTGATACCTCAGGCAATGGCGTCTTCTCAGAGGGTCGAGCAAAGTTAAGCGCTCGCACGCTGCGCACAGACAAGTGGTGGCTACAACCTCTCATCACAGTTCTCGTACTTTTCTCCTTCATTGTTTACGCGACTCTCCGAGCTTTTGAAAACGGAAAGTACTTCGCGCAACCTTTGATCTCACCTTTCTACTCACCGTGTTTAGCATCCAACTGCGTTAAAGATTCCCCCTCGTTCATCGGAACATTTTTCGGGACGTATCACATCTTCGGAATGACGGTCTCACCATCACTCTTCATTTTGATCTTCCCACTCGCATTCCGTATGACCTGCTACTACTACCGCAAGGCGTACTACCGCTCCTTCTGGATGTCACCACCTGCATGTGCAGTTGCTGAACCTCACGCGAAGTACACAGGTGAGACTCGCGCACCTCTTATTATTCAAAATGGTCATCGTTACGCCTTCTACGCCGGTTTAGTTTTCAACGTATTCCTCACTATTGACGCGATCGGTGCATTTAGAAATGAAAAGGGTCAATGGGGTCACATGTCCATTGGCACATTAGTACTACTTGCAAATGCAACCTTCTTGTGGCTGTACTCAATGTCATGTCATACCTGCCGTCACACAGTGGGTGGACGTCTTCGTAACTTCTCGAAGCACCCTATTCGTTACAAGCTCTGGACTTGGGTTTCAATCCTTAATCACAAGCACCAGAACTTTGCATGGATCTCACTCTTCGGTGTGGCACTTGCCGATCTCTACGTCCGCCAAGTTTCTGGTGGCTCAATCCGCAATCTCTACTTCTTCTAAAGGCGAATAGAAAATGACACAACAGATCGAACGTCACAAGTATGACATCGTCGTTATCGGCGCCGGCGGAGCAGGTTTGCGTGCGGCAGTTGAAGCTCGTGAAGCTGGCCTCTCTGTAGCGATTGTCTGCAAATCCTTATTTGGTAAGGCTCACACCGTTATGGCTGAAGGTGGCGCTGCCGCCTCAATGGGTAATGTCAACGACAATGACAACTGGATGGTGCACTTTAGAGACACCATGCGCGGTGGAAAATTCCTCAACCATTATCGAATGGCAGAACTCCATGCGAAGGAAGCACCAGATCGCATCTGGGAACTTGAAACCTGGGGCGCTCTCTTTGATCGCACAAAAGAGGGAAAGATTTCGCAACGTAACTTTGGTGGACATGAATATCCACGTCTAGCTCACGTTGGAGATCGCACGGGTCTTGAGCTCATCCGCACTATGCAGCAACGCATCGTTGCCTTGCAGCAGAAGGATGGCCGCGACTTTGGAGATCCAGAGAAGAACATTCGCGTATTTGCTGAGGTAACCATCACCGAAATTCTTAAGGAGAATGGCAAGGTTGCCGGTGCATACGGTTATCGCCGTGAGAATGGCGAAGAGGTTCTCTTCGAGGCCCCTGCAGTAGTTATTGCAACAGGTGGCGTTGGCAAGACATTTAAAATTACCTCCAACTCTTGGGAGGGAACTGGCGATGGCCATGCTCTTGCTCTCAAGGCGGGTGCAAACTTGGTTGATATGGAGTTCTTGCAATTCCACCCAACCGGAATGGTTTGGCCACTTTCGGTTAAGGGAATTTTGGTTACAGAATCAGTTCGCGGCGAGGGTGGAATTTTAACCAACTCACTCGGCGAGCGTTTCATGTTCAAGTACATTCCAGATGTATTTAAAGATAAGTATGCAGATAATGAGGCCGAGGCTGATCGTTGGTATGTCGATCAAGACAATAACCGCCGCCCGCCAGAGTTGTTGCCGCGCGATGAAGTTGCGCGCGCGATTAACAGCGAAGTAAAGGCTGGTCGCGGAACTGAACACGGCGGAGTATTCCTTGATGTATCAAAGCGACTCTCTGCTGAAGTTATTAAGAAGCGCCTTCCATCTATGTGGCACCAGTTCTATGAACTCGCTGGCGTAGATATCACCAAGGAGGCTATGGAAGTTGGTCCTACCTGTCACTATGTAATGGGTGGCGTTGAGGTAGATCCTGATTCAGCTGCTGCAGTTGGTATTGATGGTCTCTTTGCCGCTGGTGAGGTTGCCGGTGGAATGCACGGCTCAAATCGTCTTGGTGGTAACTCACTTACCGATCTCTTGGTCTTCGGTCGTCGTGCTGGAATGGGCGCTGTCGCCTATGTGAAATCGCATGGTCAAAACCCAGTTAGTGAATCAACGATTGATAAGGCTGCTGCGCGAATTGCAGCACCATTCACCCGCGTTGGTGGCGAGAATGCATATTCACTTCACCAAGAGCTTCAAGAGATTACACATAACTTGGTAGGAATTATCCGTACCGGCGCAGAACTGGCTGAGGCGATTGAGAAGATTGCTGAAATCAGAAAACGCAGTGCAAATATCTCTGTCACCGGAGATCGTAAATTCAATCCTGGTTTCCACCTCGCCTTTGATTTGGACAATATGTTGTTGGTTGCAGAGAGCACAGCGAAATCCGCGCTTCTTCGCGAGGAGTCACGTGGTGGTCACACTCGCGATGACTTCCCGGGCATGAACTCCACCTGGCGCCAGGTCAATCACATCTCAAGCTTTGATGGCGAGAAGGTCAACATCAAATCTCAGCCGCTTCCTGCATTACCTAAAGAGCTCTTCGATCTCTTTGATGTTCACGAACTAGAGAAGTACATGACCCCAGAGGAAATCTCGAAAGGCGGTTCCAACTAATGGCGCGCACATTGAAACTTCGCATCTGGCGTGGAAGTGACCAAGATGGGGCATTGCAAGATGTCACAGTTGAGGCAAACAGTGGTGAGGTCGTTCTCGACATCATTCACCGCGTCCAGGCAACTCAGATGGGCGACCTTGCGGTTCGTTGGAATTGCAAAGCAGGTAAGTGCGGATCTTGTTCGATGGAGATCAACGGAAAGCCTCGCCTTGCCTGCATGACTCAAGTTTCTGCTTACGCAGAGGATGAGGTCATCACAATCACCCCACTTCGCGCTTTCCCAGTTATTAAAGATCTCGTAACTGATGTCTCCTTCAACTACAAGAAGGCTCTAGAAGTTCGCGCCTATGAACACCCTGCAGATTTGGCACCGGGTGAGGCTCGCATGGAGCAGATCGATGTGGAGCGTTCGCAGGAGTTCCGCAAGTGCATCGAGTGCTTCTTGTGCCAGAACACCTGTCACGTCATCCGCGATCACGAAGAGAATAAGAAGTCCTTTGCCGGTCCTAGATTCTTTATCCGTTTAGCTGAGCTCGATATGCACCCACTTGATACCCTGCGTAATCGCAAGCAGAGCGCCCAAGAGGAGCACGGTCTTGGAATGTGCAACATCACCAAGTGCTGCACTGAAGTCTGTCCGGAGCACATCCGCATCACGGATAACGCGATCATTCCAATGAAGGAACGCGTCGTTGACGTTAAGTACGACCCACTTCGCTGGTTAGGCTCGGTTATCAGAAAGCGAGAAGGTATCCTTTAAGTATGAGGATATTTGTTCGTTGGGGAGTTCTAGCTCTAGCAGTGTGGGCCGCAACTGGCCTTGTTCCAGGAATTAAGGTGCATGGCGGCGCATGGGATTACCTCTGGGTCGCCCTGATCTTCTCGCTCATCAACACCTTCTTAGGTTCATTCCTGAAGTTGATGACACTTCCAGCTGTGATTCTCAGCGCTGGTCTATTTCTCATCGTGATTAATGCTGCGATGCTTGAAGTAACTACTCACATCAGTAGCGCGCTTACGATTACATCGTTCTGGTCAGCCATCTTTGCCTCAATCATCATTAGTTTGGTTTCAGGCATTGGTTCGCGGCTTACATCCAAGCGCAATTGGAGCTAAAGAAGCTCTCACTTGTATCACTTGGGGGAATAGCAGGATCTCTCGCCAGGTGGGCGATCTCATTATTGATCGTTGATTCAGCTTTCCCATGGGCAACGCTTGCTGTTAATTACATCGGCTCTGTCTTACTAACGATCATCATCGTCTACTCAAAACACCACGA
>CANCUC010000089.1 GCA_947381255.1 Actinomycetota bacterium | reverse complement strand
ATGAATGAGGGGTTGATTTCGAGTCAGCTCGGACTCAAGGGCTGGCCATCAATCGCGGAAGAATCAATCATCGCACGAGATATTTTGATGGCTCATTATGTGCAAAGTCGCTTACATATCTGTCACCTCACGACCAAAGGGGGAGTTGAACTTGTCCGTTGGGCCAAGAGTCAGGGAATGGCTGTTACTGCTGAGGTCACTCCGCACCACTTGTTGTTAACAGATGATCTGGCTACTTCCTACGATCCAATCTTTAAAGTTAATCCACCTCTTCGTACCCAAGAAGATGTCTTAGCGCTTCGCACAGGTTTGGCTGATGGAACAATCGATGTTGTTGCTACGGATCACGCCCCGCACCCATCTGAAGATAAAGATTGCGAGTGGAACGCCGCTGCATTCGGGATGATTGGTTTAGAGACTGCTTTGAGCGTTGTCTGCGAATCTATGATCGAGACTGGTTTGATGGATTGGCCGACCCTGGTTAAGCGGATGTCTACGACTCCTGCAACTATCGGCGGGTATAGCGAACATGGCCGTCTAGAAGTTGGGGCTCCAGCGAATTTCATCGTGATAAATCCAGATTCAAAATGGGTTGTCGATAGAACTAAAGTTTTCTCAAGAAGTGCAAATACTCCATTTCATGGTCGAACTTTGACCTCGGAGGTTGTGCATACTTTCTACAAAGGTGTTCATGTCTTGAAAAATAGCGAGTTGACGGGGTTGAAGTATGAGTAAGGCTTATCTAGTTCTCGATGACGGTGCGATATTCGAAGGGGAGAGCTGGGCGGCCTCGGGTGAAACATTCGGCGAAGCGGTCTTCTCGACTGGAATGACTGGGTATCAAGAGACCCTTTCAGATCCTTCGTATCACAAACAAGTTGTCATTATGACTGCGCCACATATCGGAAATACTGGAATGAATTCAACCGATATGGAGTCGTCCAAGATCTGGGTCTCTGGATTTGTCGTGCGTAATCCCTCTCCTCGAGTAAGCAATTGGCGTTCTGAAGGCTCACTTGAAGATTCCCTTATCAAAGCTGGAGTGGTGGGCATTTCCGGTGTCGATACCAGGGCGATCACTCGCCACCTACGCGATAGGGGTTCGATGCGCGTTGGAATATTCTCTGGTACCTCTCTCTCGCGAGATGAGATGGTTATTAAGGTTCGTGCCACTTCGCAAATGGCCGGTGCTTTCTTGGCAAATGAGGTGACAACACCTTCCAAATATGTAGTTTCACCAAAGAATGGTGATGCGGTGAAATTTAGAGTTGCTGCGATTGATTTAGGTATTAAGAACGCAACGCCGAAATCAATGTCGGAGCGAGGTATGGAAGTTACGGTCTATCCCCTTGGAACTAGCGCAGATGAAATTAAAGCCGATAATCCCGATGGCCTCTTCATCTCTAACGGTCCAGGAGATCCAGCGACGATGAGTCAGGTTGTTGACTTGGTTCGAGAGTTTTTGCTTGATGAGATTCCAGTCTTCGGAATTTGCTTTGGTCACCAGATTCTTGGACGAGCACTGGGATTTGATACATACAAGTTGCCATTTGGCCATCGGGGTATCAATCAACCAGTGAAAAATGTGAGAACGGGTAAGGTGGAAATCACCGCTCATAATCACGGCTTCGCGGTAGAGGCTCCAATGGATAGCAATTTCCAGACGGTATATGGATCTGGTTTCGTGAGTCATATCTGTCTCAATGATGGTGTGGTTGAAGGCCTGGAGCTCCTAGAGCGCCCAGCATTTAGCGTCCAATATCACCCGGAATCAGCTGCCGGCCCACACGATGCTGCATATCTCTTTGACCATTTCGCCGAGTTAATGGCGAAGAAGCGCGTAAGTGGAGGTTCACATGCCTAGAGATACATCAATTGAGAGCGTTCTCGTTATCGGCTCTGGTCCAATAGTTATTGGGCAAGCTTGCGAATTTGATTACTCTGGTGTGCAAGCATGTCGAGTACTGCGCGAAGAGGGAATTCGAGTAATTCTGATTAACTCAAACCCAGCAACGATCATGACTGATCCTGAGTTCGCTGATGCGACCTATATCGAACCGATCACTCCTGAATTTATCGAAAAGATCATGGAGATTGAGAAGCCTTCAGCAGTACTAGCAACTCTCGGTGGTCAAACGGCTCTCAACGCAGCGATGGCTCTACATGCGAGAGGTTCATTTGAAAAGTATGGGGTCAAACTCATCGGAGCAAATGTTGATGCGATTAAACGCGGAGAAGACCGTGAGATCTTTAAGACAATAGTCGAGAAGGTGGGCGGGTCTTCTGCAAAATCTCGAATTTGTCACTCAATGTCTGAATGTTTGAGCGCTGCATTAGAACTCAACTATCCCGTCGTGGTTCGTCCCTCATTCACAATGGGCGGGCTTGGTTCTGGCATTGCTTTTGATCAAACAGAGTTGGAATTAATCGCGGGTGCGGGTTTGCGTCACAGCCCGACCAATGAAGTTCTGTTGGAAGAATCGATTTTGGGTTGGAAAGAGTTTGAGTTAGAAGTTATGCGTGATAACCGTGACAACGTGGTTATCGTATGTAGTATCGAGAACGTCGATCCCATGGGCGTGCACACTGGTGACTCCATTACGGTTGCTCCGGCGCTAACTCTGACCGATGTTGAATATCAGAAATTGCGCGATCTTTCGATTGAGATTATTCGCGAAGTTGGTGTCGATACAGGCGGTTGCAATATTCAATTCGCTGTGAATCCAATCGATGGCCGAATCATCGTAATCGAAATGAATCCTCGGGTATCTCGCTCATCGGCTCTCGCCTCTAAGGCAACTGGATTTCCAATCGCCAAAATTGCTACGAAATTAGCAATCGGATACACCTTGGATGAAATCGAAAACGATGTGACCAAGAGTATGCCTGCCTCATTTGAGCCAACTCTTGATTACATTGTGGTTAAGGTGCCTCGTTTTGCCTTTGAGAAATTTGCCGAAGCAGATCCGCGTTTAACCACAACGATGAAATCAGTTGGTGAAGCTATGGCGATGGGACGTTCCTTCCCTGAAGCCTTACAGAAGGCGCTTCGCTCACTTGAGAAGAAGGGGAGCACATTCTCCTGGAACTCCGAGGGCGAATCATTGGACTCACTCTTGAGCAGGATCGGTACGCCGACAGAGTGGAGATTGCAGCAGGTACAGCGAGCTCTCTGGTTAGGCGCATCGGTTGAAACAGTGCATTCCATCACCAAGATCGATCCATGGTTTTTGGCCCAGATTGAGGCGATTAACTATCTTGCAAATGAAATTTCGAGTGAACCGCTCTTAGACCCACAACTTCTTCGCAAGGCTAAGAATTGGGGTTTTTCTGATCAACAGATTGCTCAACTTCGCGGTGTGAGTGAAGTTTCGATTCGCGGGGAACGTCATTCATCTCATATCCATCCCGTATATAAAATGGTTGATACATGTGCTGCGGAGTTCGAATCAAATACGCCTTACTACTACTCATCTTACGATTTAGAGTCAGAAGTCCTGCCAAGAACTAAGCCGGCGGTCATCATCTTAGGAAGCGGCCCCAATCGAATTGGTCAAGGCTTGGAATTCGATTACTCATGTGTGCATGCAGCATTCGCCCTTCGCGATGCAGGTTTTGAAACAATCATGATTAATTGCAATCCAGAGACTGTTTCTACCGACTATGACACTTCTGACCGCCTCTACTTTGAGCCTCTCACCTTGGAAGATGTACTAGAAGTAATTGCAGCTGAAACGGCGGCAGGACCTGTTCTTGGCGTGATCGCTCAATTGGGTGGTCAAACTCCGCTTGGGTTGGCTCGTGGCTTACTTGAGGCGGGAGTAACTATTCTCGGAACAAGTCCTCACGCCATCGATATGGCGGAAGACCGAGGTGAATTCGGACGAATTTTGCAAGAGAACAATTTAAACGCCCCAAAATTTGGATTGGCACGTTCTTACGAGGAGGCTGTGGCAGTAGCCGCGGAGATTACATATCCGGTTCTGGTGCGCCCTTCCTTCGTCCTAGGTGGACGCGGCATGGAGATCGTGTACGACGATGAATCACTCCGAGGTTTCATCGAAAAAGCAACAGAGATAACTCCTAATCAACCAGTACTCATCGATAGATTCCTAGATGATGCTATTGAGATTGATGTCGATGCGCTCTTCGATGGAAGAGAGCTCTACATGGCTGGAATCATGGAGCATATCGAAGAGGCAGGTATTCATTCAGGAGATTCCGCATGCGTTCTTCCGAGCATCTCACTTAAAGCTGACCAACTCGCAGAGATTCATCTTGCCACGGAGAAAATTGCGCAGTGACATCTACTCCTTTGGAGTG
>CANCUC010000088.1 GCA_947381255.1 Actinomycetota bacterium | reverse complement strand
TTTGGCGTAAGCGTTACGGCGCCGGAATGCGCCAGATCGGGATGTTGGCAGCTGCTGCAGATTACGCTCTCGACCACAATATTGAACGCATGTCAGATGATCATGAGAATGCGAAATCTTTAGCTCGTGCAGTTCATGCGGTCGCTCCGCAGGTGGTTAACCCTGATGAAGTAGATACAAATATTGTGATTCTAGATTTAGCTCACTCTCATATCTCTGCGAGCGATATAAATGTAGCGCTGAAGAGTGCGGGGATTCTTGCGAGCACAGTTGGTCCGACAATCTTGCGCTTAGTCACCCACCTTGATGTGTCAGTGGATCAGATCGCCAAAGTTAACTCAGTACTTCCAGAGTTAGTGCAGCGCGCCTTCAAATCGTAGTAACTCCTCTTTAAAGTGGAGTCCGTAGGCGTAATTTCCGAGCTCTCCCCCGGTCTTCACAACTCGGTGGCAAGGAATAATCGGTGCAATTAAATTGCGAGCACATGCACTTCCGGCGGCTCGGACTGCAGCTGGAGAACCAGCTCGATCAGCTAATTCGGCGTAACTCATCGTCTTCCCAGCTGGAATCTTGCGCATCGCCTTCCAGACCGCCTGAGAGAATTCAGGGCCGGGTTGGCGCACTTTGATTCCGTTGAGCGCTGAGAAATCGCCATCAAAATAATCTTTGATCAAGTCGCTAATGATCGGAATCTCCTTGACGCTTTTAAAGCCCAAGTCATAATCTGATTTATCTAGGCGCGCGCTGAGTTCACGAAGCGGACCAAAACCAGCGGCGAGCAAGACATGTTCGTTTGCTATGAGTTGGAGCGTGCCCACCGGAGTCTTGTGGCTGGCAGTCAGGAGCATTTGCGAAGCGTAATTGACTTCAGGGTTATTGAACAGACCCCTTATTTAGCGATCTCGCAACATCTCCGCGACAAGGAAGGCCAATTCCAACGACTGGGTGTGATTTAGGCGTGGATCGCAGGCGGTCTCGTAGCGGTTCGCTAAATCTGCCTCTGAGATTTGCTCTCCTCCGCCAACGCACTCTGTGACATCATCACCAGTGAGTTCGATATGGATTCCACCAGGGTGAGTTCCAAGAGCCTTATGCACTTCAAAGAATCCGCGAACTTCATCTAGGACATCATCGAAGCGACGGGTCTTGTATCCACTCGGTGCTTCGTAGGTATTTCCGTGCATTGGATCGCAGACCCAAAGAACATGCGCGCCAGATTCGGTGACTGCCTTAACAAGGGCTGGCAACTTCTCGCGTACTAGTCCTGCGCCCATACGTGTGATGAATGTCAGGCGACCTGGTTCATTATCTGGATTCAAAATCTTGATCATGGTCAGCGCATCTTCCGGCGTTGACTTAGGTCCGAGCTTAATTCCGATTGGGTTGTGAATCTTCGCGGCGAAATCAAGGTGTGCGCCGTCGAGTTGGCGAGTGCGCTCTCCCACCCAGACAAAGTGCCCTGAAACATCGTAAGCATTTCCAGTTCGAGAATCGATGCGAGTAAGCGCCTTCTCGTATTCCAGAATCAAAGCCTCATGGCTTGAGTAGAAATCAACCTTCTTGAAACTCTCTGGATCTACCCCGGCTGAGGTCATAAAGTTAAGTGCGCGACCAATTTCATTTGCCATCTGCTCATAGCGCTGTCCAAAGCGTGGATCATTGGCGAAGCCCTTGTTCCACTCATGTACTTGGCGAAGGTCCGCAAATCCACCTTGAGTAAAGGCACGAACCAAATTAAGGGTTGCAGATGAGGTGTTGTAAACCTGGACTAAGCGTTGTGGATTTGGCTCGCGAGATTCAGGAGTGAACTCGATGTCATTGACAGCATCTCCGCGGTAGGCAGGCAGTGTCACATCGCCACGAGTCTCTGTGTCATTACTGCGTGGCTTGGCGAATTGCCCGGCCATGCGACCAACCTTGATAACGGGAAGGGAAGAGGCATATTGCAAAACAGCAGCCATCTGCAAAATTGTCTTGATGCGATTGCGGATTGAATCCGCCGTAGCTGATGCAAATGTCTCGGCGCAATCTCCGCCTTGTAACCAAAATGCCCGGCCAGCTTGTGCTTCGGCTACCTTCGCCTTGAGGTTGTCACACTCGCCAGCAAAGACAAGCGGAGGCAACTTCTTTAATTCGGCAACGGCCTTAGCGACAGGTTCGCCATCTGGTCCACCTGGCCATTGCGGCTGTTGGGCCGCAACGAGTCCAGGCGTAAATAAGCTATCGAGGTTAGTCATGAGAGGAGCCTAGGGAGGTTAGAGGTCTTGGTGACGACTAATTATCCGAAGAAGACCTCGGATTCTGCGTAACGTGATGGATCTACCAACTTGAGTTCGCCAGTAGCAGATGCAAGTGGAACCATCTCAATGCTGGTGCCGTGGAGCGCAGCCATCGTTCCCCAGTTGCCTTCATGTGCAGCAGTGATTGCAGCTAATCCAAAACGAGTTGAGAGGACGCGATCGAATGCGGTTGGTGAGCCACCGCGTTGGATGTGTCCAAGAACAACTGTGCGTGTCTCGTGACCAGTCTTCGCCTCAATCTCTTGAGCCAACCAATCGCCGATACCAGAGAGCTTTACGTGACCGAATGCATCAAGGGTCTGATCCTTAACCTGTATATCTCCATCTTGTGGAATCGCACCTTCTGCGACCACGATGATTGGAGCGAAGCCATCAGCAAAACGTGAGTTAACCCAGGCTGCAACCTTTTCGGTTGAGAATTTAACTTCTGGGATCAAGACAGCGGCTGCTCCACCTGCGATACCTGCATGCAGCGCGATCCAACCAGCGTGGCGACCCATAACTTCTACGACGAGTGCGCGGTGGTGAGACTCAGCAGTCGTGTGCAAGCGATCGATTGCCTCTACTGCGATATTTACTGATGTATCAAATCCAAATGTGTAGTCGGTGTTGTTGAGATCGTTATCGATCGTCTTAGGAACACCAATGACCTTGACTCCAAGTGCATCAAGCTTTGTTGCGACACCGAGTGTGTCTTCGCCGCCGATGGCGATAAGCGCATCGATGCCGAGCTTCTTGAGATTCTCTTGAATCTTCTCAACGCCGCCCTCAATTTTGAAAGGGTTGGTGCGAGATGAACCAAGGATGGTTCCGCCCTTAGGCAAGATGCCACGGGTTGTCGCAAGATCTAGGGTTGTGGTGAGGCCTTCTAGAGGACCCTTCCAGCCATCGCGGAAGCCGACAAAGTCGTATCCGTACTCTTTAACGCCCTTGCGGACTACTGCGCGAATAACACCATTGAGGCCGGGGCAATCTCCGCCACCTGTAAGAACACCAAAACGCATCTCTAACTCCCGTACTAAGGATAAAACTGGAATGAGGCGGGAAAAGGCTCCCGCTGTGGTCAACGCTGACTGTCGCAGTCTACCCTTGCGCCATGACCCTTGTTGCAGGCGTGGATTCATCGACCCAATCAGTTAAAGTCGTAATTCGAGAGGCCGAAAGCGGGGCCCTTATCCGAGAAGGCCGAGCTAGCCACCCCGATGGCACCGAAGTTGACCCTCAAAAGTGGTGGACCGCCCTTAACTCTGCGATCTCCGAAGCTGGTGGATTAGACGATGTCGCCGCTATTTCCCTGGGCGGACAGCAGCATGGAATGGTTGCGCTGGACGAGAAGGGCGATGTAATCCGCCCGGCGCTTCTTTGGAATGACACCCGATCTGCTCAGGCTGCTCTGGATTTAAATGGCGAAATCGGCGGAGATCAGGCGATGGCTGATGCCACGGGTTCAGTCTTGGTCGCCTCCTTTACCGCCAGCAAAGTCCGCTGGCTAGCTGACGCCGAGCCAGAGTTCGCCTCCAAAGTGGCAGCGGTTGCTCTCCCCCATGATTGGTTATCTTGGAAGTTGCAAGGAGCGAAAGATTTCGGGCAACTCTTTACAGATCGCAGCGATGCCTCAGGTACAGGATATTTTGATCCAACAACTTCCACCTACCGCCGAGATATCTTCGCTCGCGCAATCAAGAGTGATCGCGAGATTTATCTTCCACGAATCGTTGCAAGCACAGAGTTCGGTGGTGAAACAGAAGGCGGAGTAAAGATCGGTGCAGGTGCCGGTGATAACGCAGGCGCAGCCTTTGGAGTACAGGCGGTAGCAGGTGATGTGATTGTCTCACTTGGAACAAGCGGTACCGCATTTTCAGTATCTACAACTCCAACTCACGATGGAAGTGGTGAGGTCGCAGGCTTTGCAGATGTGACAGGCAACTACTTACCGTTGGTCTGCACTCTCAATGCCGCCCGCATCTTGGATGCTGCTGCACGAATTCTTGGTGTTGATTTTGATCGACTTTCAGATCTCGCTCTCAGCGCACCAGCGGGTGC
>CANCUC010000087.1 GCA_947381255.1 Actinomycetota bacterium | reverse complement strand
GTCTCAACTTCGCGGACAAATCCCACAACATCGTTGCGGTTCTTCAATTTCACGATGGGGTAACCAACGATTTGGCCGAGGCCATGCCAGGTGATCTTTCCACCACGATCGACATCAATGACTGGAGTGCCATCGAGCGGACGTTCATCCAACTTGGTCATGCGACCGGCGGTGTAGACAGATGGGTGTTGCAAGAGAATCAAGGTATTTGGGGTGGTGCCAGCAACGATGCCTTCCAAGGTATCTCGTTGCATCTGCCAGGCGACCTGGTAATCAACGATGCCCGGTTGGAGCACAACGGTCTGATCGACCATCGGTGCAGCGGCAGTGCTCATAACCCCTAGCCTAATGTAGGTTTACGGGCATGACACTTCGGGTAGGAATCACTGGTTATGGGCTCGCAGGACGCTATTTTCACGCTCCACTGCTCAAAGGGGCGGGGTATGAGATCGCCGGAATTCTCACCAAGAACGAGGAGAGAAAGGCACACGCCCTAGCCGATTTCCCTAACACCACCGTGGTCTCCAGCGTCGAAGAACTCTTGGCTCTTGATCTGGATCTACTCGTCGTTGCAACCGCAAATACCGCTCACGCAAGTGAAGCAATCGCTGGATTGCGTGCGGGAGTCCCTGTAGTGGTCGATAAGCCAATGGGTCGCGACCTGAAAGAGACTCAGTCAATTGTTGATGTGGCCAATGAGACTGGCGTTGTTGTCACCACTTACTTCAATCGATTGTTCGATAGCGACGCGCTCACCATCAAGAAGGCTTTGAGCGAAGGCGTACTTGGAAATGTATTTCGTCTGGATTCACGTTTTGAAAGATTCCGTCCTAACTCAAATCCAAATAGCTGGCGGGAAGCAAATAGCGCGAGTGATGGTGGTGGAAATCTTCTCGACCTCGGACCTCATCTTGTCTCACTCGCTCTCAATTGGTTCGGTCCTGCAGAGGTCACCTATGCATCTGTCAGAAGTATTCGCGGACTATCCGATGATGACATCGTGATTAACTTAAAGCATGCAAGTGGAGTTGATTCTTATCTCTCTGCCAGCGCAATTATTGGAGCTGATGGTCCGCGTATTCGACTCTCCGGAACAGAGGGTTCACTTGTAATTAAAGACTTGGATTATCAAGAGCCACGCTTACGTAACGGTGAGTATCCAGCCGGGGGAGTGTGGACTCCGCCATCCGTAACACCAGCCTTCATTCATCGCGGGGATGAGATCACTGAATATCCAGCTGAAGCCGGCAATTACTCGCTCTACTATTCTCAGGTTGCAGATGCGGTTGCGGGCAAGGGCGCGTGGCCTGTTACAGCAGATGATGCTTTAGCGGTTGCGAAGATTTTGGATGAAGCGAGAGCAATCTCTATTCGCTAAAGCCCTATTCGGTAAGTGCTTCAAGTGCTGTAGTTAAGTGTGGGTAATCCCAAACGAAACCGCTATCTTGCAACGCTTTAGGCAAAACTTTTGCTGATCCAAGAATCTCTGAAGAGAATCCACCGATCAAAATCTTGAGTGCAAAGCCAGGAACTGGAAAGAGCGCTGGGCGATGCAAAGCACGAGCCAATGTTCCAGTGAACTCTTGATTGGTTACTGGGTTTGGTGAGGTCAAATTTACTGGGCCTGAAATATCAGCAGTTAAGCAATGCATGATCGCTTTGATCTCATCGTGCAAGGTAATCCAAGACCACCATTGCTTACCTGAACCCAGCTTGCCGCCAAGACCTAAGCGGAAGATTGGCAGGATGCGACCGAGCGCACCACCTGTTGGATCTAGAACTAAACCGGTGCGAATCTTGACTGTGCGAACTCCCACAGCAAGATCTGCTGCAGCTTCCCACTCGCGACAAACAGCAGAGAGGAACTCCTCACCGCCACGATCAGTCTCAACAACTGCTCGATTGCCGGTCTCGCCATAGAAACCAATGGCACTTGCCGAGATGAAAACTTTTGGCTTCAACGTTGTAACCGCATTAGCGATTGTGGTTGTACCAAGCAGGCGTGAGTTCAAAATAGTTGCCCGGTACTTCGTGTTCCAACGCTTATCGCCAACACCGGCACCAGCTAAATGGATGATCGCATCGACACCTTCAAGCGCGGCGAGATCAATCGTTCCAGCAGCAGGATCCCACTGAACTTCTTCAGAAGAGTTTGGCTTGCGACGCACCAAGCGTTGCACGGTATGACCTTCAGCTTTGAGTTGACCGACGAGTGCGGTACCAATCAAACCTGTTGAACCTGTTACCGCAATACGCATTGGGGTCGTCATGCTTACAACCCTAGGTCAGATTCGAAGCTACCTTCTTCTAGGCGCTCCTTGAGCGTTACCAAGAAGCGAGCGGCGTCAGCGCCGTCAACAATGCGGTGATCGTAGGAGAGTGCGAGGTAAACCATGGAGCGAACTGCGATGGTTTCTCCGCCATCAGTTCCCTTCATGACCATCGGACGCTTCACAACCGAACCAATTCCCAAGATTGCGACCTGAGGTTGGTTGATGATTGGTGTATCAAAGAGTGCGCCGCGACTTCCGGTGTTTGTGATGGTGAATGTTCCGCCACCGAGTTCATCTGGGCTGATCTTGTTATCGCGGGTACGCGCTGCAACATCTGAGATCTTGCGAGAGAGTCCACCGATATTAAGATCGCCAGCATCGCGAATAACTGGAACGAGAAGACCGCGCTCTGTATCAACAGCTATGCCGAGGTGCTCTGCGCCGTGATAAGTAACTTGATCACCCTCGATTGAAGAGTTGAGAACTGGGTGTTGCTTCAACGCTTCGCATACCGCAACTGCGAAGAAAGGCAAGAAGGTGAGGTTTACACCTTCGCGAGCAGCGAATGATGCCTTCGCTTTATCGCGCAAGCGAGCAACCTTTGTGACATCCACTTCAACAACAGTTGTGAGTTGTGCACTTACCTGAAGTGACTCAACCATGCGAGCAGCAATCACCTTACGCAAACGTGACATGGTGACGGTTGTTCCACGAAGTGGTGAAACTGCGACAGGAGCTGCAGGCTTAGAAGCGACAGGAGCGCT
This sequence comes from Actinomycetota bacterium, assembly GCA_947381255.1. GTDB lineage: Bacteria > Actinomycetota > Actinomycetes > Nanopelagicales > Nanopelagicaceae > PALSA-747. Next base: position 1,454 of record CANCUC010000087.1, on the reverse strand, counting down.
TGCAACTGGTGCAGCAGCAACTGGAGCTGGCTTGGCAGCAGCGATCACATCTTCCTTGCGGATACGTCCTCCGACGCCGGTTCCTTTAACAGTTGAGAGATCGACGCCTTGTTCGCGAGCGAACTGACGAACGATTGGAGTTACATAGGAATCATCGAGAGTTGCAGCGGGTGCTGCTGGAGCAGGTGGGGTTACTACCGGCGGAGCTACAGGCAAGTCTTGTACTACAGGGGTCACTTGAACTGGAACCAGTGCCTCCACCTTTTGTTCAACCGCTTGGACAGGAATTGGTGCTGGGGCAGCGGGTGCAATAGGCGCAGCACCTGCAGAACCGATCATTGCTAGACGTGCACCAACAGCAACAGTTGAATCAACTGGAACATCTATAGAAAGAATAGTTCCGGTAGCAGGTGAAGGTATCTCGGTATCAACCTTGTCGGTAGAAACTTCAAGAAGTGGTTCATCCACATTAATTGTGTCGCCAACGTTCTTGAGCCAACGCGTAACAGTTCCTTCAGTAACAGACTCACCGAGTGCAGGCATTGTTACAACGACACCGGCAGATGCGGGAGCGGCAGCAACAGGCGCTGGAGTCTCGACTACTGGGGCTGGAGTTGGTGGGTTTACTACGGGCGCAGTTACAGGCAAGTTTTCTTCTACCGCAGCAACTGAAGCTGGAACCAGTGCCTCAACATTTGAACCAGTGGCTTGGTCTTCGATTACTGCCAATTCAGCGCCTACGGCGACTGTTGAATCAATCGCAACGACGATGCGGGTAAGAGTTCCCGATACTGGTGAAGGAATCTCGGTATCGACTTTGTCAGTTGAAACTTCGAGTAGCGGCTCATCTACATTCACATGATCGCCCTCGTTCTTAAGCCAACGAGTCACTGTGCCTTCGGTTACTGATTCACCGAGTGCAGGCATGGTTACTGAAAAGGTCATCGCGTTATCTCCTATTACCCGTGGGCGTGCAGTGGTTTGCCAGCAAGTGCCATATGCGCTTCGCCCATTGCTTCTGACATCGTTGGGTGAGCGTGAATCAAAGGAGCAACATCGCCTGCAGTTGCCTCCCAGTTGTAAATCAATTGTGCTTCAGCGAGAAGTTCACCAACGCGAGAGCCGACCATATGGACTCCAAGAACTGGACCATCCTTCTGGGCAACGAGCTTGATGGAACCGGCGGTCTTCAAGATATTCGCCTTGCCGTTACCAGCGAGGTCGTATGAGAGTTCAATAACGTCATATCCGCGCTCTTTAGCTGCCGCAGTTGTTAGACCAACTGATGCAACTTCTGGCTCCGAGTAGGTAACGCGAGGAACACCGTCGTAATTAATTGGACGAGGGTTAAGTCCTGCGATCTCTTCAGCAACCAAGATTCCTTCAGCAAAACCAACGTGTGCGAGTTGAAGTGTTGGGATCAAATCTCCAACGGCCCAGATTCCAGGAACATT
>CANCUC010000086.1 GCA_947381255.1 Actinomycetota bacterium | reverse complement strand
GTTGCCGCGCTTCCAATTCACTTTCATGAACTTGGACGGTTACACGTTCGAGACATCATGACAGTCAACGTCACAACCTGCACTCCTCAATCAACCGTGGCAGAGCTCATGGCCTTGATGACAGAAAAGCGGATTCGCCACATACCGGTCGTCAATGACGCGGGTGATTTAGTCTCCATCGTTTCTATCGGAGATGTTGTTAAATCATATGTGAGCGAAATTGATTCAGAGAGAAGCGCCCTCGTCGATTACGTTCAAAACCCCCGCTAAGAACTCTTAAGGAATTCTTCGAGATCAGATGGAATCTCTGGTGCGCTAAATAACCAAGATTCGAATTCATTGTTCTTGAGAGTTACCTTGAATCCTGGTTCCTTCTTGTAGACCGCGCAGAATGTCTTCGCGCCTAATTTGCGCCAGGTTCCAAGCCCAACCGTTCCTGGAATACCAGTCCCAGGTGCACGAATACCGCGCCATCCTGAGTACTTCCAAAAATTATCTATCCGCTCAACTTTCACAACATCAGAGAGCGGAGCTCGAGGAGAGCCATGAAAACCCCAGAACTTCTCCCCAGCAGAGAGCTGCAGAATTACTTCATTTCCAACAATTAATGCGCGAGCCATCTCTAACTAACTTCCTTTCGCCACAGATCTCTTTCGGCGCTGGGCAATCACAATTGTCGCAAGGATGTAGCCCGCCGTGCTGAGTGCTATCGCCCAAATCAAACCGATAACGACGACCATTGCCGCTGTAATCAAGAGGGTGATGGAGTCCAACTTGGTGGTTTGTAAGAGTTCCTTAAGGTTCGCTGGGCTCGCGATGCGATAAGAAGTTCCGATCAAGACCGCGCCAAGTGCAGCGACTGGAACATGCGCAATGACCGGGTTGAGAACGAGAACAACCAGCACGAGAAAGAGCGCGTGCGTAATCGAAGAGATTCGGCTCTGCGCCTTTGATCTGATGTTCACGCTCGTTCGAGCGATGGCACCCGTTGCAGGCATGCCGCCAACCATTGAGGAGACCATCGTCGCAAGGCCTTGCCCAACCAGCTCTCTGTTGGGCTTATAACTCAACGCCGATTCGTGAATATGCACCATCTGATCTGCAACACGAGCAGAAAGAAGAGACTCAATTGCGGCGAGCAGTGCAATCTGAATGGCGCCAATGAGCAATGCCGAGAATCCAATATGGCTTGCGGTGAGCGAAACGTGTGCGAAGAGTGAGCGCGGGAGATTACCGATTTGAGGGGTCTTGATTGAAAAGATTTGTACAACAAGCGTTGCCACAATAATCGCAACGAAACTTGCCGGAATATGTATTTTGATTTTGAATCTATGCGCCAATTTCGGATAACCAAACTTAACAACCAAGGTGAGAACCATTAAGAGTAGCGAGCCCCAATGAAGTCCAGCAGAGATCGCGCCGTGGATTGTCCGCCAAGCGGTAATCAAGGTGTTAGGTCCACTCACACTCTTTGAGGAGAGAACCGAGGGAAGTTGTTGCATCGCGATAACCAAGGCAATCCCGAGGGTAAAACCCTCCATAACTGGCCAAGGAACCCGTTTAATCAGCCCTCCGAGGTGAGTAAAGCCCATCGCCACAACAATTGCTCCTGCTAGCAGCCCGAGTGGTGCGAGGGAGCCCACTCCATACTTGATGACGATCGGAACAAGAACAACAGTCATGGCACCCGTAGGTCCACTTACTTGGTAATTAGATCCCCCAAATACAGCGGCGATCAAGCCAGCATAAATGGCGGTAATGAGTCCGGCTCGAGCACCTGCTCCTGTAGTGATTCCGAAGGCCAGAGCGAGTGGCAGAGCGACGATGCCGACAGTCACTCCTGCCATCACATCGTGGCGCCAGACGCTCTTAGCCTGTGAGTAGTCCTGACGACTGGGAAGTAATTCGCTTAAGTAACTCAATGTCTCTTCTTATCTAGGCGCCCATTATTCGGTAATCGCATAAACCACATCTTACGACTCTCTGCTGTGATGTAACCGTCCGCGACTCGGGCTATCACCCAGAAATGAGAGTGGAATACTGGGCTCATGAGCAAGATTGGCACTGGTCTGCAAGACAGCTGGTGGATGTTCTTTGACACGTTCTGGGCGCTGGTAATTGGTTTCGCAATCTCAGGTGCAATTCAGGCATTCACCTCGCGCGAGAAGGCGCTGGCATCACTTGGCAATCACAAACCTAAGACGGTTATAAAAGCTTCCCTCTTAGGCGCAATTAGTTCAAGTTGTTCGTACGCTGCGAGTGCAATCTCGAAGAGCCTTGTCGAAAAAGGCGCGGATTTCACGACCGCAATTATCTTTATGTTCGCGAGCACTAACTTAGTTTTTGAATTGGGCTTAGTGATGTGGACCTTGCTCGGTTGGCAATTTGCTCTCGCCGAATTTATCGGTGGATTTATCATGATTGCGTTATTAACTTTAATCCTTCCAAAGTTAAAGATTCCTCGCCGCATTCGATTACTTGCGATGGCTGAAGATTCAAAGCCCGAAGTAAAGTCCAGCTGGCATGATGCTGCAGGATTCACAATCGGGGATCTCACAATGGTTCGCACCGAGTTAGTGGTGGGATTTATAGTGGCGGGACTTGCAGATACCTTGATTCCAATTTCGTGGTGGCACCACCTCTTTCTCTCTGGCCACGGTGTGCTCTCAACTTTGGAGAATGTGATTCTTGGTCCGGTCATCGCCTTCATCAGCTTCGTCTGCTCTGTAGGAAATGTTCCACTGGGAGCCGCTCTATGGAACTCTGGAATTTCTTTCGGTGGAACGATCTCATTTATCTTTGCTGACTTAGTGGCTCTTCCACTAGTACTTATCTACAAGAAGTTTTATGGCACTAAGTTGTCGCTAAAGCTTGTGGCGGTTTTTTGGTTCACAATGAGCTTGAGTGGTTTTCTCACGGAGAAAATTTTTGATCTCGCCGGTGCTCTTCCCAAGCACCATGCCCTCGTTGCTCACGCCTCACGAATTGGCAACAACTTCACAAGTTGGATGAATCTCGTTGCTCTGTTGCTTTCAATAGCCATTATCGCCTTGTACTTAACACGAAATAAGGGCGAGGACAGTCCTTATGCGAAAGACCCTATCTGCGGAATGCAGGTAGAGAAAGCAACGGCGGCTGCAACATATGAGCATGCAGGAGTCATGTACTACTTCTGCGCACCGGGATGTATGGATAGTTTTAAGAAATCCGTAACAGTCTGATCCTCTTCTGAACCAGAGCGCCGGATAGAAGTACGCAGACTCCCCCAATTACTTGGGTAAATTTAAAACTTTCGTGGAGCAACCAAATTCCTAGAATCGTTGCAACCACTGGAGTAATAAATGTGACGGTGCTTGCAATCAGACTGCCCGCTAGGCGAACATTTCGGAAGTTCCAAATATAAGCAAAACCTGTTCCGAGGGCACCTAAAACGATAATTCCCCAGATGGATTTGGCGCTCCAGGGTGCATGAGTTACTCCATGAATCAAAGCAAATGGTGCGAGTAGGAGAGCGCTGATAGAGACCTGAGTCGCCGCTAGAGAACGAGGTGAGTAATTCAAAACATTCACGTAGCGCTTGGAGTAGGGAAAGGAGATTCCGTAACAGAGCGTCGCCCCCAAGAGCTCAATGACTCCGCGCCAGGAATTGGAGCTTAAACCCGAAAATGCACCTGTCACCAAAATGATTCCAAAGAAGCCAATAAAAACTCCGAGCCCTTGGTTTCTGTCGATCTTCTGTTCTCGAAAACCAACCGAAATTACCAAGACTGTCATGAGCGGAGTTGTCGCATTGAGCAGACCAGCCATCACGCTAGATACATGGGTCTCACCTACTGCGAAGAGATAACCTGGAATTGCATTGAGCAACATTGCAACAACTGCGATATGCCCCCACTCCCGCAATTTGTTGGGAAGTTTCGTCTTGGTGGCGAGGCAATAAATCAGAAGAGTCGCTCCTCCGATTGCACCTCGCATAAATGCGACGCCGATGGAGTTGAGAGAGAGCAGGCTCCATTTGATAAATAGAAAAGATGCACCCCACGTAATGCCGAGCGCTACAAATCCTGGCAACCACTTCGCGCTGCGTTCTTGAGGCATTGAGCCATTAAATCACGAATCCAATATCGCTCGAGCGGTCTTTAAATCCTGTTCAAAAACCATTAATCGCGGTCCTTCTAGTGTTTGAGTTAGATTCGCCTTTATTCCAACTGCCAATAATTTTTGGCGAAGCATCTCGCCCTCAATGAAATTACTTGGAGAAGCCACCGGTCGAAGCAATCCATACTGATCAACCTTGCCCCGCTTGCTTGGGCTCGGAACCAGTGAATGTCCCCGACTAAATGTCCAGCGCAGCAGAACGATAAATACGAGGATGACGGCAAAGCCCGCAAAACTCTTAAAGAATAAGCCGTTATCGACTCCGCCAAGCATGTGAGAACGCTACCTTGGATTAATAATCCTTGATGGGTGAAAGTTTTCGTAGCAAACTTCTCCCATGTCCAGCCGGGATATCGCACTAGGGATCCTGAGTGCAGCGGGAATTCCGCTCAACAGCCCCGAGCCGTG
>CANCUC010000085.1 GCA_947381255.1 Actinomycetota bacterium | reverse complement strand
CGACCAACCCACGTTGGATCGGTGTTGACGACATCTGCCGGAGTTGGCCAGATGCCATTCTCTGGATCATCTAAGAGTTCGATGCCCGCGGAACTCTTCAGAAGGTTCTGAGCACCTTCGCGAGTTACCTCTGAATCAAAGACAGCGTGAACTGAGAGTGAGTGCGTTGTAATAACAGGAACGCGGACGCATGTGACTGCAACCTTGAGATTTGGAAGTCCAAGAATCTTGCGAGATTCAAAGCGAACCTTGGTCTCCTCTGAGGAGTAACCGTCAGCCTTGAGTGAACCAGCCCATGGAATTACATTGAGAGCGAGTGGTGCTGGGAAGGCACCGAAATCTTTGATCACGGTACGAAGATCTCCTGGCTGCTCACCGAGATGAGTTCCGGCTACTGCAGAGATCTGACTGCGCAATGTTTCTGGACCGGTTACGCCCATACCTGAAACTGCTTGGTATGAAGAGACAAAGAGTTCCTTGAGGCCGTACTCCTTGTGCAGAGCGCCCATCGCAACAATCATCGTCATGGTTGTGCAATTTGGGTTAGAAATGATTCCCTTTGGGCGATCCTTAATCGCCTCTGGGTTGATCTCAACCACGACAAGTGGAACCTGATCATCCATGCGGAAGAAGGTGGAGTTATCTACAACGACGGCGCCACGAGAGACGGCAATAGGTGCCCACTCGCCGGCGATCTCATCTGGAGTATCGAACATCGCGATATCAATTCCATCGAAGGCTTCTGGGGAGATCGCAACAACTTCGACCTCTTCGCCGCGAACCATAAGCTTCTTGCCTGCACTTCGCGCTGATGCGATCAGACGAATTTCGCCATAAACATCGGGACGCTTGCTCAAGATATCGAGCATCACAGTTCCGACTGCACCTGTTGCTCCAACTACTGCAAGTGATGGCTTCTTACTCATCGTCCAGTTCCTCCATATACAACTGCCTCGTTGGTGGTATCTAATTCAAATGCGGTGTGTGCGGCTTTAACGCCTTTCTCAAGATCGGTATCGCGCACGATGACAGAGATACGAATCTCTGATGTGGAGATCATCTCAATATTTAATCCAGCATCTGCCAAACAGGCGAAGAATGTTGCGGTAACTCCTGGATGCGAGCGCATTCCCGCGCCAACGAGTGAGAGCTTTCCGACTTGATCGTCATACAAGAGCGATGCGAAACCAATCTCTCCCTGAATATCTTTGAGGAGCGCGGTCGCCTCTGCTCCATCGCTCTTAGGTAAAGTGAAGGAGATATCTGTAAGACCAGTTGCAGCCGCAGAAACATTCTGCACAATCATGTCGATATTGATATCTGAATCGGCGATGGACTGGAAGATGCGAGCGGCAACACCAGTGCGGTCAGGGACTCCAACAATGGTGATCTTTGCTTCACTCTTATCGTGGGCGATTCCACTAATAATTGCTTGTTCCATATCTTCTGCTCCTTCGGGATGATCGTTAACGATCCAGGTACCTTCTAAATTTGAAAATGATGAGCGGACGTGAATTGGTAAGTTGTAGCGGCGCGCATATTCAACGCAACGAAGATGAAGAACCTTTGCTCCACTTGCAGCGAGTTCAAGCATCTCTTCATATGTAACTGTTGTTAATTTGCGAGCGCTTGGAACGACGCGAGGGTCAGCTGAGTAGACACCATCAACATCGGTGTAGATCTCGCAGACATCAGCATCGAGCGCAGCAGCGAGCGCGACTGCAGTTGTATCTGAACCGCCACGACCGAGAGTCGTTACATCGTTTGTATCTTGCGATACACCTTGGAAGCCGGCGACGATTGCAATATGTCCGCCTTCAAGTGCTTCGCGAATTCGACCTGGTGCTACATCGATGATGCGAGCTTTTCCATGGGTGGAATCGGTAATCACTCCAGCTTGTGAGCCGGTGAAAGACATCGCCTCGTGGCCAAGATTTCCGATAGCCATTGCAAGAAGAGCCATCGAAATACGCTCACCGGCGGTGAGGAGCATGTCGAGTTCGCGACCGGTTGGCATAGGAGTTACTTGGTTGGCGAGATCAATGAGCTCATCGGTGGTGTCGCCCATGGCCGAAACCACGACAACGACCTGATGGCCAGCCTTCTTAGTCGCCACAATTCGATTGGCAACGCGCTTTAAACCTTCAGCATCTGCGACTGAAGATCCACCGTACTTCTGGACAATTAAACCCATGCGAGAACTCTGACATAAAAAGTCGAGATTTCTAGGGTTGTCTTACTATGTAAGACGCCTGAATGTCTTAAATAATGAGATAAAGCCTATTCGATGGTGCGACGGCCCTCAAAGGCGCGGCCAAGGGTTACCTCATCGGCATATTCGAGATCTCCACCGACCGGCAAGCCCGATGCCAGGCGGCTGACCTTGATCCCCAATGGCTTGATCTGGCGAATTAAGTAGGAAGCAGTCGCTTCACCCTCGAGGTTTGGGTCAGTAGCGATGATGAGCTCTTGGATATTGGTATCCCCTAGGCGAACCATTAATTCACGGATGCGGAGGTTTTCAGGGCCAATTCCATCGATCGGCGAGATTGCCCCTCCAAGCACATGGTACTTACCCCTAAATTCGCGGGTCTTCTCAATCGCCATTACATCTTTACTCTCCTCAACGACGCAGATCAAGGTGTTATCACGCCTTGGATCTCGGCAGATTCGGCAGAGATCTTCTTCGGAGATATTTCCGCACTCAATACAGAACTTCACTCGCTCTTTAACTGTGCGAAGGACATCAACTAAACGACTTACATCAACGCGCTCGGATTGAATGATGTGAAAGGCGATGCGTTGGGCTGACTTGGGACCAATACCCGGAAGTCGTCCTAACTCATCAATGAGATCTTGTATCGCACCTTCGTACATCAGCGTTCAAATTCTCTAATGACCTGGGCGCCAAGTTCGCGAGCGAGCAGTGCGGTACCTGAGAGTTGATCGGCATCCGTTGCTTCCTCGGTAGTGCGCTCATACTGCGGAGCGCTAATCGATGCATCAACTACGACATCAATTTTGCGCACCAATCCAGTCACATCTTGGAAAGCCGCTGCCAAGATCTCTTCACTTCCGCTTCGCACAAATGAATCACGTGCGCCGGCATTAACAATTCCAACGGTGATTGCCTTGTCATCCACCGCGAGTACTTGTGCACTTGCAGAGAGAAGTGACCAAGTAAGTCGACGACGCTTCTTAACATTCTCAATCACCTCTGGCCATAAACGCCGCAGCGCCGAAATATCTACAGGACCAACTGGTTGTGCCGGAGCAGATGCAACAGGTGCGGCAGCAATCGGAGTCTCCACCTTCATCACTGGAGTTTCTTCAACAGACCTTGATTCCACCACTGGCTTTGCCTTAACCGCTGGTGTTACTGGAGTAGCTGGTGCTTGCGCTGCAACAACAGGTTCTGAATGAGTAACGAGATTGACTCCACGTTCTAAACGCTCGATACGTGCAAGGAGCGCCGAGTCGTCACTTGCAGGAAGCAGTATGCGTCCGCAGATGAGCTCAAGAATCAAGCGAGGCGCTGTTGCACCACGCATCTCAGTGAGGCCGAGTGAGGTGATATCAGCTGCGCGAATAAGTGTTGCCGCGCCAATCAAATTAGCTTGTGCTTGCATGCGTTCTAGTTGATCTTCAGGGAAATCACGAAGTACATGTGAAGTCTTCTCTTTAACAGCACCGACGATAATCAGATCACGAAGACGCTCTAAGAAATCTTGAGTGAAGCGACGAGGATCAAGTCCTGATTCAATGACGCGATCGATCGTATTAAATATTGTGGTGCTATCGCGTGCAGCAAGTGCATCAATAGCTTCATCTAGTAGTGCGCCATCTGTGTAGCCCAAGAGCTGGACTGCAATCTCATATGTAACGCCATCTTTGCCGGCACCAGCGAGAAGTTGACCGAGAACAGAGAGCGCATCGCGTACCGATCCACCGCTGGAGCGAACAACGAGTGGAATAACTCCCTTTGCAACTTTGATTCCTTCTAAGTCGCAAATCTTCTCTAGGTGAGTTGCGAGAATTCCAGGTGGTATCAACCTAAATGGATAGTGGTGGGTACGAGAGCGGATGGTTGAGATCAACTTATCTGGCTCGGTTGTAGCAAAGATAAAGATGACGTGAGGAGGTGGTTCTTCTACAACTTTGAGTAGAGCGTTAGCCGCTCCGGGTCCAAGTTGGTGCGCCTCGTCAATAATATAAATCTTGTAGCGGGATGAAACTGGTGAGAAGAATGCTTTGTCGCGAAGATCGCGGGCATCATCAACAAGTCCGTGCGTTGCAGCATCGAGCTCCATCACATCAATCGAACCCGGACCATTTGCAACTAGGTCAGTGCAGGATTGGCAGGTGCCGCAGGGAGTTGGAGTCGGACCTTTCTCACAGTTGAGCGAGCGCGCCATGATTCGGGCACTTGAAGTTTTGCCACATCCACGTGGACCGCTAAATAGATATGCGTGATGGATTGATCCAGAAGCTAAGGCGTTGGAGAGGGGCACCGTGACATGCTCTTGCCCAATGACCTCAGCGAAGGTCGAGGGGCGATACTTTCTATATAGAGCGAGTGACACCGTTCTCCTTTTTATAGGGACCCTCCGTGCACCCGTCAGAGCGCACCTACCCTTGCTACCTT
>CANCUC010000084.1 GCA_947381255.1 Actinomycetota bacterium | reverse complement strand
GGATTAGCCTTCGCAGCCAACTTATCTGCAGCCTTCTTCTTTGCAGTAGTTGCGCCATCGGCAGGCTCATTCATTGCATCCTTAACAGCTGCCTCGTAAGCGATGCGCTTATCTGGCTTTGGCTCTGCGTGGCGAAGTGTTCCCTCTGTTCCAGGAAGACCCTTGAACTTCTGCCAATCGCCAGTAACCTTCAAGATTGCCTCTACAGCCTCTGTTGGTTGTGCACCGACTCCGAGCCAGTACGCAGCGCGCTCACCGTTAACCTGAATGAATGAAGGTTCGGCGTTTGGGTTGTAGCGACCGATCTCTTCGATAGCACGGCTATCGCGAGCGGTACGAGCATCTGCAACGACGATTCGGTAATGCGGGGTGCGGATCTTTCCGAAACGCATCAATTTAATTTTAACGGCCACGTGTGTGGTTACTCCTTGGGTAATTCGGTTCGATCATCACGCTGTCAGTGGGAGCGACAGGCAAATCTCAATCCATATTGGATGGGTTGTGTAGGGGTAGAGGGCCCTTGCACAGGGGGCCAATCTTGCCACCTCGAGCCACGCTGGCCAAATTGGCTTAGTGGAGCAAAATCCGGGAGTTACCCCTGTTCTGCAGCTCGTTTCGCTGGATTTCCAGATTTGGACTTCTTTTTAGGTGGAATCTGCTTATTCATCTTAGGCATGGCTGGCATTCCAGGGATTGGTGGCATTCCAGGAGGCATGCCTCCCCCATTTCGCATCTGACGCATCATCTTCTGGGCGCCGGTGAATCGATCCACCAAGTTATTTACCTCAGAGACCGCCCGACCACTTCCCTTGGCGATTCGCGCACGTCTGGAGCCATTTAATATCTTTACATCGTGGCGCTCGGCCGGAGTCATGGATTGAATGATTGCCTCGGTCCGGACCAGTTCACCCTCATCCAAATTATCGAGTTGCTTCTTCATCGCCCCGCTATTCATCCCGGGCAGCATGCCAAGCATCTTGGACATCGACCCCATCTTCTTCAGGGCTTGGAGCTGAGAAAGAAAATCCATCAGAGTGAAGTCATCACCAGATGCAAATTTCTCTTCAAATTTCTTGGTGAGGTCTGGATCTAGAGCGGCCTTCGCCTGCTCTGCCAGGGTCGCTACATCACCCATTCCCAAAATACGAGAGGCCATGCGATCTGGATGGAAGAGATCAAAGTCAGAAGTTTTCTCACCTGTCGCTGCAAACATAATCGGACGATTTGTCAGGGTCACAATTGAAAGCGCTGCGCCACCACGCGCATCTCCATCAAGTTTTGTTAATACCACTCCATCAAATCCAACGCCCTCTAAGAAGCTCTGCGCAGTTCGCACCGCATCTTGACCGAGCATGGCATCTACGACAAAGAGAATCTCATCTGGCTTAACCGCATCGCGAATTCGACTTGCCTGGCTCATCAACTCTGCATCAACGCCGAGTCGACCTGCTGTATCAACGATTACAAAGTTATGTAATTTATCTTCTGCATACTTCTTACCGGCTTGAGCAACTTTTACTGGATCGCCAACACCATTGCCTGGCTCCGGTGCGAATACTGGAACTCCAACACTGGCACCCACTTGCTGCAATTGAGTGACAGCATTTGGACGTTGTAAATCGGATGCGACCAAGACCGGAGTGTTGCCCTGGCTCTTAAGGTATTGCGCCAGCTTTCCCGCTAAAGAAGTTTTTCCAGCGCCTTGCAAACCAACCAACATAACAACGGTCGGACCTTTTTTCGCCATCCGGATGCGTCGGGTCTGGCCGCCTAAGACCTTGGTGAGCTCAGTATTGATAATTTCAAAGATGCCCTGTGAAGGGTTGGTGCTCTTGTTGATTCGCTCTAACTCTGGGATTGCCAACTCTTGAATACGATCGCCGAAGCTGATTGCAACCTCTTGCGCTACATCTGACTCGATAAGAGCGCTTCGAATCTCGGCGACAATCTCCTCGACATCGGAGGATTTAATACGTCCACGGGAGCGTAGCGAGCTAAAGGCTGAGGCGAATTTTGAGGAGAGGGAATCAAACACGGGGTAAGGGTACTAGTCCTGTGCCGAGAGAATAATCTCGAGCTGGCTAGCCAGTTCAACCGCTTGGTCGTGCTCCAAGGGTGCTCCATTGAGATCAGTGACATAGAGGGTGTCGAACGCTTCAGCACCCAGGGTTGAAACAATCGCTCCCCTGATATCAACTCCAAATTCTGAGATCGCCGTTGCCACAGTGTGCAGAAGCGCTGGACGGTCGTGCATCCGCACTTCAATGATTGTGGCGTCGGTAACGATTTGAGTAATCGCAGTGACAACGGGAGGCGGAACTAAAATCCCAGGTCTTCTGCGATAAGAGCGAATGCGCTCTTCGATGCGAAAACGTAAATCATCAGTCCCGATGAGGGCTCGCTCAATCAATTCAAGCAATCTCTCTTGTGAGGGGCTCGGCAGATTGATATCTACATTTACAAGCCAATTCATCACAGCAATTCCATCAACAGTGCGTGTCTTGGCCGATCGAACATCAAGTCGAGTAACAGCGAAAACCGCAGTGATAGCTGAGAGAAGTCCCACTCGATCGGGGGCCACAATCTCTAGATTAAGAACATCGCCAAGATCAAAGATTTCTAAGGAGAGCGAACTGTCGGAAACTTTTGCAAGTTGCAATGCAGTGAGTTCTGGTTGCGGTGGTGGCGTTACCCCTTGCATCGCGGCGAGGGTTCGTTCAACTAGATTTTCAACAAGGCCAGCTTTCCATTCGCTCCACGCCGTTCGCCCCGTCGCTTCCCCGTCAGCGATACTAAGCGCGTGAAGTAGTTCGAGAAGCTCTGCGCTATGGACGAGGGACTTCACATACTCAATCGTTTGCGGGTCATCGATATCACGCCTGGTGGCCACTGTTGGAAGAAGCAGATGATGCTCAACCATCTTTGCTAACGTCGTTGCATCACCTTCGCTAAAACCTAAGCGTCTAGCGAGCGGATGAATTAATTGTGCACCATACTCAGAGTGATCTTTGCCCGTGTACCCCTTGCCAATGTCATGCAGGAGAGCGCCGACGAGGAGGAGATCAGGTCTATGCACTTCACGGGTTAGGGCTGCTGCTCGAACTGCAGTCTCCAACATATGGCGATCGACTGTGTGGTGATGGAGAACATTGCGTTGCGGCAAGAAGCGCATATGTGACCACTCGGGAATCCATCGACTAATGAGATCTTCCTGATCGAGCGATTCAAAGATTGGAATCATCGCTTCGCCGGCGCCGATGAGTGCAACGAGGTCTTCTCGTGACTGCCTGGGCCAAGGGGTTGGCAGTAGGGCAAACTCATCTGCCAAGCGTTCAATGCTTTCAAGTGAAATCCGAACGCCTCGTTGCGCAGCTAGGGCAGCGGCTCTCAATCCAATGCCAGGATCAGAAAAAATGTCGTATCCAATTTCGACGCCGATCTCATTGCGATGGCGCACCAAACCTTTGGCAAGTGGAACGCTCTTAGATCGGCGAAGTGAGATGCGATGCAATCGCCTCTCTATTTCAAACCAGTTTAGTTGCATTACATAATCAACGGTTCTAGCCGCCCTTGAAAGTTCGAGCATGAGTGCGTCAGCGTCAACAAATTCCATTGCTGCTGCGACTGCATCCTGCTCGGTCAAGAGAAGTTGATCTCGCGACCTTCCGGTAACACCATGCAGAACGTCACGCACTTGCGAGAAGAGAGCTTCGGCGGCCGCGAGGCGATCGAGTGAAACTGGGACAAACTCACTCTTAGAAATCGCGCGGATCGTGTTGATATCTCGCAAGCCACCACGAGCCTCTTTAAGGTCGGGCTCTAACAAAAATGCGAGTTCCCCAAATGTCTCCGTACGCTCTCTAATGCTGGCACGGAGCATCGGAATATAAGATCGAAATTTCTTTCGCCATTGCTTCTGCGATTGCGCCGAGAGCGACTCGGTTAAATAAGGATTTCCTGCAATATGCCTAAGGTCCAACAAACCCATAATGACTTTGATATCTCCGCGCGCAACGGATTTGGTTTCGGCACGAGTGCGAACCGAGTAATCAACCTGACGCCCTACGCTCCAGAGCGGATTGAGCATCGCCTTTACAAAGGAGCTCAAGGTTGATTCATCAAGACCAGTATGTATAAAGAGGATATCTAGATCAGACCCTGGAGATAACTCTCCCCTACCAAAGCCACCGACTGCGGCCAAGGCAATCTGTTTTTCAGTGAGATTAGAAATAGTAAGAGCGCCACGAAAGAGTTCAACGAGTTCACGATCACTCGCATCAGATCTTTCGCGGCGCTCTCTGGTACCCATAGAGGTAGCCTACTTATAGCTGTACTTAAATTGCGTCGACTCCGCGCTCACCGGTACGGACGCGAACGATGTGGTCTACTGGAACTGACCAAACCTTTCCATCCCCTATGGCGCCAGTTGATGCAGCCTTAACGATGACGTCAATGACCTTATCTGCATCAGCTGAATCGACCACAACTTCGAGGCGGATCTTTGGGATGAGATCGATTGTGTATTCCGCACCGCGATATACCTCGGTGTGTCCACGTGTACGACCAAAGCCCATTGCCTCAGAGACTGTCATGCCGGTAATACCAAAGGCATTAAGAGCATTCTTAACATCATCCAACTTAAATGGCTTGATGATTGCTGTAATGAGTTTCATTTTTGCCCCTTAG
>CANCUC010000083.1 GCA_947381255.1 Actinomycetota bacterium | reverse complement strand
CACCTTTCCATTAGCTCCGGTATACAAGAAAAAGGGAATCACATTTCATCAGGCTTTGGCGCAGGAGATTTATCCTGAGGGCGATTCCACGACCGCAAAGGGATTTGTAAAAGTTCTTTACACCGATTCAACCCGCAGCGGGCAGATTGCCAAGATCGAATACGACTATCTGATCAACGCAACGGGACCAAAGTTAAATTTTGCCGCCACACCTGGCCTTGGACCGGATGGTCACACTGTCTCGGTCTGTACTTACAGTCATGCGGTCGAGGCGGCTCACTCACTTAAAGAAGTAATTGCGGCGATGAAAGCCGGAAAACGTCAGGCACTCGCGATCGGTGTCGGACATGGAACATGCACCTGTGAAGGCGCAGCTTTCGAATATACCTTCAACGTTGAACACGAAATTACCGCAGCTGGCGTCCGTGAAATGGCTGATATAACCTACATCACCAATGAGTACGAACTTGGTGACTTCGGAGTTGGGGGATTGGTCTTCTCGCAATCTGGTTTTCAAACCACCAGCAAGTTGTGGACTGAATCTCTCTTCCGGGAACGCGGCATCAAAGCAATCCTTGGCGCGCACGTGGAAAAGATTGAACCAAACGAAGTTCATTACGAGCTCGTTGATGGCACGAAGGATATTCTCAAATTTGATTTCGCCATGTTGCTCCCGCCATTTAGAGGCGTCGATTTAAAGGCGTTTGATAAAGAGGGCGTTGATATTTCAGAGAAGCTATTTGCACCATCTGGTTTTATGAAAGTGGATGCTGAATACACTCCAAAGCCTTACGAAGAGTGGCTGGCTTCTGATTGGCCAAAGACATATCGCAATCCGCTCTATCCAAATATCTTTGCAGTCGGTATTGCCTTTGCGCCGCCTCATCAAATCTCCAAACCTCGTAAATCTCCAAATGGAACTCTCATTGCGCCTTCTCCACCGCGCACCGGAATGCCATCTGGAATCATGGGAAAATTAGCGGTTATAAGTATTAAAGAGTTGATCAATTCCGGGCCATCTGCAGCTGTAGGAACCGCATCGATGGCTGATATGGGAGCTGCATGTGTTGCATCGGCTGGATCGGGATTGCGTATTGGCTCGGCTGCATCGATGACGATGTATCCAGTTGTCCCTGATTATGTTAAATATCCGAATACCGGACGAAGCGTGGATGACACCTTCGGAGAAATTGGACTAGCAGGACACTGGATCAAGCTCGCCCTTCATTACATGTTTATCTACAAGGCTAAAGCCCGCTTCGGCTGGTTTTTGATTCCGGAGTAAGGGAGATGGTCATGGAAAATCCAAATGAAAGTATTGCTCGGGCGCCGCTGCCAACGGAGCAGACGCTTAAGCAACGGAAGAATCTCTTGATTCAGCTGATGAGATTTTGTGCGATCAATCTGAAGATGATCAAAATGATTCGCAAAGGGCATCATCCGATGGAGAGGAAGGTTAAGTAAATGGCTACCGCAAAGAGTCCTACACATGTTCTCCAAAATGAAGAGACGATCAACGCGATTCTGGCACGTGTAAAGCGTGCGCAAGGTCAGCTCGGTGGAGTCGTCAGAATGCTTGAAGAGGGCCGAAGTTGCGATGAGATCGTGACTCAGATGTCAGCTGTAAGCAAAGCGGTTCACACCGCAGCCTTTACCTTAATTTCTTCAAGCCTCGAGGAGTGCATCCTTGAAGGAAGAAGTGATCAAAAAGCAGTGTCCGAGAAATTACAAAAACTATTCTTGAGTTTGGCATAAATATGAAAAAACTATTTGCAGTACTTGTCGCATCAATATTTACCTTAACCGCTTGCGGAGCTACGGGAGCAGTAACAACTATGAATGTACCTGATTTCGCCAAGAAAATTAGCGATAAGTCCATTGTTCTTCTAGACGTTAGAACCCCAGCAGAATTCGCGGCTGGTCATATCTCTGGAGCAACTAATGTTGACTTCGAATCTGGCACCTTTGAATCTGATATCCAACAGCTCGATAAGAGCAAGAGCTACGCGGTTTATTGCCGTAGCGGCAATCGCTCCGGTCAAGCAACTGCGCTGATGGCAAAAGATGGTTTCAAAACCATTTTCAATCTTGATGGCGGACTTATTAATTGGCAGAGCGCTGGAAATCCCGTGGTCACAAATTGAGTAAGCGTTATGTAGTCATTGGTGGAGTTGCTGGCGGCATGTCCGCAGCAGCGCGCCTGCGCCGTTTGGACGCTGATTCTGAAATCGTTGTTTTGGAGAAGAGTGGCTTTGTCTCCTACGCAAACTGCGGCCTTCCTTATTATGTAGGTGGAGTGATTCAAAATGAGGAATCACTCTTGTTGCAAACGCCTGAGAGCCTCTTTAAAAGATTTAGATTAGATGTGCGGGTAGGCGCAGAGGTAATTGAGATCGACCCAGCCAAGAAGAGCGTCACATATATGCGTGGGGGCTCATTGGAGCATCTCTCGTACGACAAATTGATCTTAAGCCCCGGCGCATCACCTATCAGACCAAATATCCCTGGCATTGAACGCGGTCTCACTCTTCGCAATATTGAAGATGTCGTTGCTATGGATCACTCTGTTTCCACCCACCCTAAGAGCGCGGCGATTATCGGTGGGGGATTCATCGGAATTGAACTTGCTGAAAACCTCCGACATCGCGGGATAAGTACCATGGTCGTTGAAGCTCAGGACCAAGTTCTGGCTCCACTTGACCCAGAGATGGCGACCTTTGTGGCAGATGAACTCTTAAAAAATGGAATCGACTTGATTCTCTCAGATGCGCTTGCATCGGTAGAGGTCGACTCAGTAATACTTGCAAGTGGAAAAGTAGTTCCAGCTGAAATGTTAATTTTGGCGATTGGAGTCCGACCAGATACCGCGCTAGCCAAAGCGGCAGGATTAAATATTGGTGCGCGAGGCGGAATTGTTGTCGATGCCTTCAACGTCACTAGCAACCCAGATATCTACGCCATCGGAGATGCTGCGGAGAAGATTGATGCGTTGGATGGAAACGCGACTTTGGTGCCATTGGCTAATCTGGCCAATCGTCACGGTCGCATCGTTGCAGATCACATCGCTGGAAAAATTGTCCGAGAGGTAAAAGCCCAAGGGACGGCAATCGTGAAGGTCTTTGATCTCACCGTTGCCACATCTGGCTGGAATGAGAAGCGCTTAGTTGCTGCAAACCACCCTTATCTTGCGATTCACAACCATCCCGCATCTCATGCTGGGTACTACCCGGGCGCACAGGGAATGTCCCTGAAGTTACTGGTTGATCCCCTCACGGAACAGATCTTGGGTGTGCAAGGTGTTGGCCGTGAAGGAGTAGATAAGCGAATCGACGTCATAGCCACTGCGATGCGTGGAGGCATAACAGCCCCCGCCCTTGCCGATTTAGAGCTGGCATATGCACCGCCATTCAGTTCCGCAAAGGACCCAGTGAATATGTTGGGTTACATTGCAGAAAATGTTCTTTCAGGTCTCACACCCACAGCGCAGTGGAGTGAGGTCGAATCCTTGGTCGACTCCGGGTACACGATCGTCGATGTTCGTACCGCCGGTGAAGTTGACCGAGGATCCCTGCCGGGAGCCATCAATATTCCTATCGATGAAATCCGCGAACGTCAGGCGGAGATACCTGCTGGGAAGATTCTGGTGACCTGCCAAGTGGGCCAACGTGGCCATGCGGCTACTCGATTACTTCGAGAGATGGGCCATGTGGCGATCAATCTCGACGGTGGATATATGACCTGGAGTAACTCTCCTGTCGGAAGAAATTCAATCAAACTAAATAAAGAAAAGGTGGAAAAATAATGTGCAGTAAAACTACTTGCCGCAAATGCGGAAAGGCCTCATGGTCTGGATGCGGGCAACATGTCGAACAAGTAATGCGTGGCATTCCAAAGTCACAACGTTGTCAGGGTCATCAGAACGATCCAAAAGAACCTGGTCTATTTTCACGGTTATTCGGAAAGAAGTAGGGGAGAGTCAAAATGTGCAGTGCAGTTCGATGCGATCGATGTGGCAAAGCAACCTGGTCAGGTTGCGGCCAACATATTGAAGAAGCGCTTGCCCCATTCGCCGAAGAGCAGCGTTGTCAGTGCGATAACAATCTCTCTGCATGGCTGCCTGGGCAGCAATAGCAATGAAGACAGTTAACGTCACCAGCTCAGAATTTGAAGGTGTGATTCAGAAGGGTGGAATCACATTTGTAGATTTCTGGGCTGCCTGGTGCGGTCCCTGCAAAGCTTTTGCTCCTGTCTTTGAGAACGCTTCATCTCGATTTCCGGAGATAAATTTCGTGAAAGTGGATACTGATGCTGAATCGGAATTGGCTGCTGCAGCCAACATCACTTCAATTCCGACTCTCATGGCATTTCGCGATGGAATTTTAGTTTTTAGGCAACCTGGCGCTCTCTCCTCATCAAGTTTTGAAGAGCTCATCCAGGCGGTAAAGAATCTTGATATGGAATCAATTAAGGCGGAGATTGCGGCAGAAGCTGCGAAAGATAATGCGAAGTAGCGCCGGCGATCGTTGGAGAACCAATCTCTCCCAATGGGCAATTCCACAAGAGATTCTCGATCAAGCTCCGGAAGATCCTTGGATTCACCCACCAGCTCTCTTTCAAATTCCCGAGAATATTTCTGATTCGATTTCGCATGCGCGCGCTCGAGAGGTACTGCAACCCGGCTCAACAGT
>CANCUC010000082.1 GCA_947381255.1 Actinomycetota bacterium | reverse complement strand
CTTCCATCAACAAAGCACATCCCAGCATTTAAGTTAATGCGATCAGCTGGTGCGTATTGGCGCGGCTCTGAGAAGAATCCGATGCTCCAACGCATCTACGGAACCGCATGGCCTTCGCAGGAAGAACTTGATGCTTACCTGGCGCTACTTGTTGAAGCAGAGAAGCGCGATCACAGACGTCTTGGAAGCGAACTCGATCTCTTCTCTTTTCCAGAAGAAATCGGTTCAGGTCTAGCCGTCTTCCATCCCAAGGGTGGAATCGTGCGCCGTGCGATGGAGGATTACTCACGTCGTCGCCACGAAGAAGAGGGTTACCAGTTCGTTTACTCACCTCATCTCACCAAGGCAACGCTCTTCGAAACATCTGGCCACTTGGATTGGTACTCCGAAGGAATGTACCCACCGATGGTGATGGATGAAGAGTTGCACGCTGATGGAACGGTGAAACGTCAAGGGCAGAAGTACTACATGAAGCCTATGAACTGTCCGTTCCACAATCTGATTTACAAATCAAATAGTCGTTCATACCGCGAACTTCCACTTCGACTCTTTGAATTTGGAACCGTTTATCGTTACGAGAAATCTGGAGTAATTCACGGACTCACTCGCGCCCGCGGATTTACTCAAGATGACGCTCACATCTATTGCACGAAAGATCAGATGATGGGGGAGTTGGATTCACTTCTGACCTTCGTACTTAATCTGCTTCGTGACTATGGGCTCAATGATTTCTACCTCGAACTCTCCACTCGCAACCCCGCAAAATCAGTTGGTTCTGATGAGGCGTGGGAAGAGGCCACCGAAGCGCTACGCCAAGCGGCTGAGAAGCAGAACCTGGAGTTAGTACTAGATCCAGAGGGCGCTGCCTTCTACGGTCCAAAGATTTCTGTACAGGCTAAAGATGCCATCGGTCGTACTTGGCAGATGTCGACCATCCAAGTGGATTTCCAACTACCGCAGCGCTTTGACCTTGAATATCAATCGCCGGATGGCTCACGTCAACAACCGGTCATGATTCACCGCGCTCTCTTTGGCTCAATCGAAAGATTCTTTGGAGTACTCACCGAGCATTACGCAGGTGCTTTCCCTCCATGGCTCGCACCCGTTCAAGTTCGTGCCATTCCAGTTGCTGAAGCCTTCTTGCCATACTTGCAAGAGATCTCCGCACAGATGCGCAAAGCTGGAATCCGAATCGATGTTGATACATCTGATGATCGTTTCCAGAAGAAGATTCGCAACGCTCAGTTGGAGAAGATTCCATTCATGATGATTGCTGGAGAAGAAGATCAACTCAATGGCGCTGTCTCTTTCCGTTATCGCAACGGTGAGCAGAAGAATGGAATCTCTATCGCCGACGCGATCACCGAAATCACTTCCGCGGTTTCCAACCGAACGCAGATTTAATTTCCATGGACGAGGTACTTACCGGTGGTGTGGGAATGCCAGATGGTTGGTCTCGGCTCTGGGCTCCACATCGCATCGCCTATCTCGAGGGCGAGAATCGTCCTCTTCCAGGTAATGATGTGCCATGTCCCTTCTGCAGGATTCCAACTCTGGAAGATGCCGAGGGCCTGGTTGTTGCTCGCGGAACCACTGCGTATGTGGTTATGAATCTTTATCCGTACAACGCAGGGCATTTATTGATCTGCGCATATAGGCACGTCGCTGATCTCACGGATCTTTCTCATGATGAGCGCAATGAGATCTTTGAATTAACTGCCCATGCCATGAAGGTGCTGCGGAAAGTTTCGGGTGCAAATGGTTTTAACCTTGGCATGAATCAAGGATCAGTTGCAGGTGCTGGAATTGCCGAACATATTCACCAGCATGTTGTTCCACGCTGGGCTGGAGATGCGAATTTCATGCCAGTAATTGGTAAGACAAAAGTTCTGCCACAACTCTTACAAGAAACTCGAGCGCTCTTAGCTGAGAACTGGAATTTGGTTTAAGTACTCCACGATTTGATCTGGTCCAATCGGAGTTCCTTCAACCCAGGCAAGTGCCGGGAAGAGCAATCCTGCGGAAAAACTATCTTCGCCTGCATCTTCAACAGCCTCTAAATATTCTTCGCGAAACTCTGCGACCAAATCGATATGTTCGGGATCGGCATCGCGGATTGACTTCACCCCTTCGGAGTAATCCAGCAATTGGAGATTTTCTAAATTGATGAGCGCCGCGGGGCGACCATCATCGCTATGTAAAACTAAATATGGAGTCACGACTGGATCGAGCATTTTGGTGGCAATTGCCGTCATATCCTCAAAATCTATTTCACTTGTTAGTAGGTCGCAGATGACCACGAGCGATGGAATGTAGAGCTCGCGCGCCAGGCGCCACTTCTCGAGATCGGCACTGACGATGCCGTCATTGGCGCTCACAAGAAATATTGCGACATCACAAGATTCGAGATCGCTGACCGGAACTCCGAGTTCGGAGGCCAAAAGCTGGGATTTGCCGCCAACTATCGCGACTTTTACCGAATTAATTAGGTATGGCACAGTAACCGAGCCTACGATGTAATCGTGATTTCAGCCTCTATCAAAGCGCCGGTGACACGAGTTATCACTCCACTCTGTCGTTCGCTGCTCAAAGTAGGAGTGACTGCGAACCTTCTCAGCGCTATCGGCGGCTTAGGTTCAAGCATCAGCGCGATTGCCTTTTTCAGTCAGGGCAATTACTTCTGGGGAATGATCGTCACACTCTTCTTTATTCTCTTTGACTTGTTGGATGGCACCTTGGCTCGAATGTCTGACTCCGGTGGATCGAAATGGGGCGCGCTCCTTGATTCAACACTGGATCGGATTTCAGATGCTGCAGTCCTTGGCTCACTCGCATATTTCTTGATGAAGAGCCACGACCGTCTAGTTCCCGTTCTGATCATTGCCCTGGTGGCTGGCGGCTTAGTCTCGTATATCAAAGCCCGCGCTGAAGGACTTGGAATCGAATGTAACGGGGGATTAGCAGAACGCACTGATCGCCTCATCATCATTTTTGTCACTTTAGGTTTCGCAGGGCTAGGAGTTCATTACATTCTTGCCATCGGTGTCTGGTTGCTCGCGATTGCGAGCGTCTACACAGTCTGTGAAAGATTGTTGATTGTTTACCGCGCAACCATGAGTTCATAAATGTCCTTTACCTATTTTGCATATTTCTTGGCATGGAAACTTCTCGGTTATCTTCCAGAAGCTCGGGCTTACGCCCTCATGAATTGGATCGCTGATCAGATCACCAAGCGAAACCCTTCCGGAGTGCAGCGACTACGTTCAAACTATTTACGAGTTCGACCTGAATTAGAAGAGCCCGAACTTCAATCATTTGTTCGCGAAGGAATGCGTTCTTACCTGCGTTACTGGTGCGACACTTTTCGTCTGCCTCTCTGGTCGCACGATGAAATCGTCGGACGAGTTGTGGTCATCAATGATCACCTCTTGCGAGATGCTCTCGCGGCGGGTAAAGGCGCCATCGTTTCTCTGCCTCACGCGGGGAACTGGGATCACGCCGGTGCTTATTACTGCCAGACCGGTGCGCCTGTCGTTACGGTTGCCGAACATTTAGAACCCGAAAAATTATTTAGAAAATTCCTGGACTATCGCCAATCTCTGGGTATGGAAGTTCTAGATGCCAGTGCCCGCTCGCTCGCACTTCTCTCGCAAAGACTTCGCCAAGGTCGACTCATTGCACTCGTTGCAGATCGCGATCTCTCTAAGAATGGCGTCGATGTTAGCTTCTGCGGGGGACCCGCTCGCATGCCTGCGGGACCTGCCGTCCTCTCCATTCAAACTGGCGCGCCGCTTCTCACTGCATTTGTAAGGTACCTAGAAGTTGGTATCGAAATTACCTTTGAACCAGCGATTGAAATACCAGCAGAAGGAACAACCTCCACCAAAGTTGCCGCAATGATTCAGGAGAGCGCGACTAGATTAGAGGGACATCTCAAGGAGCATCTCACCGATTGGCATATGCTCCAGAGAATCTGGATCGATGGAGATTTCAAGGAACGCGAATGATTGATAAGAAATTACGAATCGGAATGGTTTGTCCCTATGGTTGGGATATCCCCGGAGGAGTGCAGATTCATGTTCGCGAATTGGCAGAACACTTTGTCGCCGAGGGCCATCACGTTTCAGTAATTGCACCGGTGAGTGATGATGAATCAATCAGTGATCCATGGCTTGTAAGTGCTGGTCGACCAGTCCCTATTCCATTTAATGGTTCGGTCGCCCGTGTTCTCTTCGGCCCGATCGCTGCCTCAAGAGTGCGACAGTGGATTGCCCAGGGGGATTTTGATGTACTGCACATGCATGAACCGGGTATTCCTTCTCTCTCGCTTCTCGCGTGTTGGGCAGCTGAAGGGGCAATGGTCGGAACTTTCCACGCTTCGACTCCAAAACTCCGTGCGATTGCATCGGTTGGGCCTCTCATTGAACCGATGATCGAGAAGTTGAGCGCTCGAATTGCAGTGAGCCGGATGGCGCAAGAGACGTTAAATAATCTCTACGGAACTGAAGCGGTAGTAATTCCTAATGGAATTGATTATGCCCGGTTCTCGTATTTGAGCGCGGAGGAGAAGCGAGCAAGGGGCGCAAAGTTACGGATTGGATTTCTTGGAAGATTTGAAGAGACAAGAAAAGGTTTGCCACTTCTGTTAGAGGCATTACCAAAGATTGTTAAGGCCATTCCTAATGTGGAATTGGTAGTGGCGGGACCTGGAGATCAAGAAAAAGTACT
>CANCUC010000081.1 GCA_947381255.1 Actinomycetota bacterium | reverse complement strand
CAAACTCTGGGCGGGCTCAGGAAGTTCTCCGAATCGATCCACTAGCTCCTCGACAATTGAATCTAGCCCTGAATCATCACTGCAATCGGCCATTCGGCGGTAGAGGTCAAGCCGTAGCCGCTCTGAAGGCACATACTCCACTGGCAGATGCGCGGTGATGGGCAGCTCTACTTTGCACTCCTTGATTCGTGGATTTACATCAACGTAACCAACCTTGAAATCCTCAACGGCCTCACCCACCATCCGCATATAAAGATCGAAGCCAACTTCTGCAATATGTCCAGACTGTTCTCCGCCCAACATATTTCCGGCGCCGCGAATCTCAAGATCTTTAAGTGCAACCTGCATTCCAGATCCGAGATCGGTATTGGTTGCAATCGTAGTTAAACGATCGTGGGCTACTTCGGTGAGCGGCTTATCTGGAGAGTAAAGGAAGTAGGAGTACGCGCGCTCGCGTCCTCGCCCAACTCGCCCACGTAGTTGGTGAAGTTGAGAGAGCCCGAAAGCATCTGCGCGATCGACAATCAAGGTGTTTGCATTTGGAATATCGATACCGCTCTCAATGATTGTGGTGCATACGAGAATATCGAAATCACGTTGCCAGAATCCGAGGATGACCTCTTCAAGTTCGCGCTCACTCATCTGTCCGTGAGCAATGCGAACGCGAGCTTCTGGCACTAACTCCTTCAAGCGAAGCGCCACGCGGTCGATACTTTCGACTCGGTTATGCAAAAAGAAGATCTGACCATCACGAAGCAATTCACGGTGAATCGCCGCAGTCACCTGACGCTCGTCATATGGACCGACATACGTCAAAACTGGATGGCGCTCTTCGGGAGGAGTGGTGATGTTAGACATCTCGCGAATTCCCGTGATTGCCATCTCAAGAGTTCTAGGAATTGGGGTAGCTGACATAGATAGGACATCAATATTTGTTCGAGCCTTCTTTAACTCCTCTTTATGCTCAACGCCGAAGCGTTGCTCCTCATCAACAATTACCAATCCAAGATCCCTAAAGACCACATCCTTTGAGAGGAGGCGATGTGTTCCAATGACGATATCAATGCTTCCCGAGGCGAGTGATTCGATAATCTCTTTAGATTCCTTGGCGGTGTTAAATCTCGATAGCCCTGCGATACGAACCGGGAAACCCGCATATCGTTCGGTAAAAGTCTTGAGATGTTGTTGCACTAAGAGTGTGGTTGGCACAAGCACCGCAACCTGCTTGGCATCTTGAACCGCTTTGAAGGCTGCGCGAATTGCAATCTCAGTCTTTCCATAACCAACATCTCCGCAGACAACTCGATCCATAGGATGGCTGCGCTCCATGTCGCGCTTTACCTCTTCGATCGTAGAGAGTTGATCGATGGTCTCTACATAAGGAAAAGCGGCTTCCAATTCACGCTGCCACGAAGTATCTGGTGAGAAAGCAAATCCGGGAGCACTCATTCGCGCCGCGTAGAGTTGAATCAATTCAGCGGCAATCTGCTTTACAGCTTTGCGCGCCTTACGCTTGGTGTTCTGCCAATCGGCTCCGCCAATTCGGTGGACGGTCGGGGCTTCACCACCGACATACTTTGTTACCTGCTCCAAAGTGTCGGTAGGCACAAAGAGGCGATCTCCTGGTTGACCGCGCTTTGAGGCGGCATATTCAATAACTAAATATTCGCGAGAGACGTTGGCAACAGTTCGCGCAACGAGTTCGATATAGCGCCCAACGCCATGTTGTTCGTGAACTACATAATCACCTGGCTTTAATTCGAGTGGATCAATAGCCTTCTTGCGCCGTGAAGGCATGCGGGCTTGATCCTTATTGGAGCTGCGGACTCCAGTTATATCTTTCTCCGTGATGAGAGCGGCTTTAAATTGATGCGAAATAAAACCATGTTCGATAGGTGTAGCTAGAACGTAAATTGCGTCGCGTGTGAGTCCTGAAGAAATATTCTTAAGCAGGCGGACCGGTAGGCCCGATTGCTGAAAGAGCTTGGCATACCGCTCAACGATGCCGGGACCTGCGGCGGTAAAGATGAGCAAGTAATTCTCAGTCAACCACTCTTGAAGATCTGCAACCAACCCATCGGTCTTGCCGCGGTACTCTGGAATACCGAGAAGTGGAATCTGCTCTTCATCTTCAGAGATCTCACTTGAATATGGATCTATTGAACTCCAATTGACCGCGCGATCTCGCAATTGCTCTAGCGTGAAATAACCACCGCCTGCGAGCTCTGAAGTTAAATTGATTGGTGCTGAGGCACCCAGTGCAGCATTCGACCATGATGCATCGAGGAACTCTTTATTTGTTGAAACTAAATCCAAGGCGCGTGAACGAACCCGCGGTTCATCTATGAGAACTATTTGAAATTGGGGCGGAAGAATTTCTACAAGCGAGGTTAGATCTTGGCGAAGCAGACCTTGGAGAGATTCCATTCCATCCACATAGATCCCTTGACCCAATTTCGTGGTGATTTCAGAGACCTCGGGATAGGCGGCCGTGAGGTAGCGAGCGCGTTCTTGTGTAGCTTGGGTTAATAGAATTTCACGACATGGATAGATGATCACCGCTCCAGTGACTGGCTCATACGTGCGCTGATCTGCCACGGTAAACCAGGCGAGCTCTTCAATCTCATCACCAAAGAAATCGATGCGGATGGGATGGTCTTGATCCGGGAGGAAGAGATCGAGGATGCCACCGCGAACCGCGAAATCTCCGCGCCGCTCTACCAAGTCCGTTCGAAGGTATCCAAGAAGGACGAGATGGGAGATGAGTTTCTCCATCGCAATCTCGGTGCCAATCTCCAGAGAGAGAAG
Organism: Actinomycetota bacterium; assembly: GCA_947381255.1. GTDB lineage: Bacteria > Actinomycetota > Actinomycetes > Nanopelagicales > Nanopelagicaceae > PALSA-747. Next base: position 1,965 of record CANCUC010000081.1, on the reverse strand, counting down.
TGGAATCTCCAGAGGCGCGATCGGCTGAATCAACGCGCGCACTGAAGTCACAATGATCTGTGCACTTTCCAAGCTATTTAGAACCTTGATGCGTGCGGCAACCGTGTCATTCTTAGGGCTTAATTTCTCATGGGGCAGAGTTTCCCAAGGGGGAAGTTCAAGAATTCCTCCAACCCCTAGATAAGTCTCTAACTCATCCTTCAATTCCGTTGCCCTGCGCGATGAAGCGGTCACTACGACAAGAGGTGAGCTCTGGCTTCGGGCTGCTAGGAGTAGGCCGGTACTTGCAACCGGCGCTGCTAGGTGAGCGGCAGATTGGTCTATCTCAATCTCTGAGAAGGCACGCAGCAATGTGCTCATGACACCCCTCTCCACGCCAAAAGCCCCCGATTTCCAAGGAGACGGGGGTTATGAATTACGGCAATTCTAACCCGCTGGGGATGGGATGATTTACCCCTGATTGAAGCGATTTGAACCCCCACTGACGCGGGTAGCAACGCACCCTTCTCTTCGCGGAGGTAACGCGAGTATGAGCAATATGGCCGCTGATTCAAATTCGTACATCGCGCGCGATGACCAAGCGCTACGTACTGATGTCCGAAAACTCGGCGAGTTACTAGGAGAGACGCTAGTCCGCCAAGAAGGCCCAGAGCTTCTTGAGCTGGTTGAGTCTGTTCGTAAGGCAGTTCGCGAGGGTGGCGGAGAAGAGATTCTCTCGGAACTTTCTGTTGACGATAGCGTGCAACTTGTTCGCGCCTTTAGCACCTACTTCCATCTGGCAAATGTTGCAGAGCAAGTGCACCGCGCCAGAGTTCTCCATGATGAGCGAGAAGAGAGCGGCTCATGGATTTCTCGGGCCGTTGATCGCATTGAAGAGGCGCAAGAGAGTTCTCACGAATTTAGTAAGGAAGATTTGCAAAGTTGGATGGATGAATTTTCAGTTCGTCCGGTCTTTACCGCCCACCCAACAGAAGCTGCCCGTCGAAGTGTTCTCAGTAAATTGGGAACCATTGCAGATCTGCTCGACGATAAGAAGGATTCGATTCGCGAACGCCGTTTAGCCGAGACAGTGGATCTGCTCTGGCAGACGGATGAACTTCGCCTTGGTCGTCCCGAGCCTCTCGATGAAGCGGTAAATGCGCTCTACTATCTCGATGACCTCTTTGCGATGACAATCCCAGAAGTTCTCGATGATTTCGCACGCGAACTAGCTCGTCTTGGAGTGAACATCGCTCCAACTGCACGTCCGCTCTCATTTGGAACGTGGATTGGCGGAGATCGCGACGGTAATCCAAATATCACAGCGAGCATTACGCGCGATGCGATCACCCTCCAAATTGGTCACTTTATTCGCGCTCTCCTGGGTGCGTTAGATCCGCTACGCCAAGCGCTCTCCGTCTCAACTCGAATTGCAGGCGCTTCACAAGAGCTTCAAGATTCAGTGGCGAGGGATCTCGACAATCTTCCTGAAATTGAGGCGCGCTTTCGCCGCCTCAATGTTGAGGAGCCATATCGCCTGAAAGCAACTGCAATCCGTCACCGCTTGATCCTGACTCAACGACGCCACGCAGCTGGTGCTGCGCACCAAGTGGGACGCGACTACGACAACACGGCGGAGCTATTGGCCGATCTCATCTTGATGCGCGAATCACTCTTGGCCCACAAAGGTGAACTCATTGCTCACGGCTTACTTGAACGCTTGATTCGAACTGTTGCGACATTTGGTCTTACACATGCAACCATGGATGTGCGTGAGCATTCTGACGCGCACCATCATGCCCTGGCAGAACTTGCAGCTCATCCAGATTCCATTGATGCGCTCGCAACAAACACCATCGAGACATTTAAAGCGATTGATGATTTGATTGCAAAGTTTGGTCCAGAAGTTATTGAGACCTACATCATCTCCATGACTAAGTCCCATAAGGATGTGTTAGCCGCCGTTGAGCTTGCGCGACATGTTGG
>CANCUC010000080.1 GCA_947381255.1 Actinomycetota bacterium | reverse complement strand
CCTGTACTCAAGTAGTTTGTACCCCTGCTTGTAAACCATTTCAACGGAGGCCTGATGTCTTACCAACCTTCTGCGCTGCGTCTGCAGCGCGAAGAGGCAAGGCGTCGGGCCTCTCGTCGTTCCACGCTAATCGCGGTCTTCAGCACAATCATTATTGGAACAATCCTCACTGTCGTTGTTACTGGCGCTCCAGGATTCAAAGCTGTTAAACAATCCTTCTTCAATTGGCACTACGCGGTTACATCATTCCCACATGTCTTATCGGGACTCTGGCTCAATCTTCGCGTTCTCGTAATTGCAGGTATTTTCGTGCTGATTATTGGGCTCTTGATCGCCCTAGCGCGTACATCTCACTCCCCCGTTCTCTACCCCTTGCGATTGCTCGCAACTATTTACACCGATATCTTCCGTGGACTTCCGCTATTGCTAGTCCTGCTTCTGGTCGGTTTTGGGCTCCCAGGTCTTGGAATCTCATGGATTCCAAACTCGGCCGTGGTTCTTGGAACCGTCTCATTAATTCTTACCTACTCTGCTTATGTCGGTGAGGTAATCAGGGCCGGCATCGAAGCTGTAAATCCGGCACAACGAATGGCAAGTCGCGCGCTCGGTCTCACCCAAACTCAAACCCAGAGGTATGTCGTTCTACCTCAGGCACTTCGCAAAGTAACTCCCGCACTTCTTAACGACTTGATCTCATTACAAAAAGATTCTGGACTCATATCCGTTCTTGGCGCAATTGACGCCATTCGTTCTGCTCAGATTGATACCGCACTCTCCTTTAACTTCACTCCGTATCTGGTTGCTGGAGCGCTCTTCGTCTCCCTCACCATTCCACTTACCCGCTTCACGGACTGGCTCACCAAGCGTCAAGATCGCGCCCGTGTGCAGCAAGGGCAGTGGTAACCATGTCCAATAACGCACTGGATGTCATTAACTTAAGAAAGAGTTACGGCGAAGATTTAGTTCTTCAAGATATCTCAGTCACCTTGGCGCAGCATGAAGTGAAGGTACTTGTTGGTGCGAGTGGCTCTGGAAAATCGACTCTCTTGCGTGCTATCAATTTGCTTGAGGGAATTGATGATGGCCAAATCTTGCTCGATGGCCAGGACATAACCGCCGTTGGAGTAAACGCCGATGAGGTGCGCGCGCAGATTGGCTCCGTATTCCAATCCTTCAATTTGTTCCCGCATCTCAATGTCTTGCAGAACATCACCTTGGCTCCCCGCAAGGTTCACGGTGTCTCCAAAACCGAGGCCGAAGCCCATGCGCTCGAATTGCTATCCAGATTTGGCCTTGCCGACAAAGCGAAGCAATACCCCGATCTTCTTAGTGGTGGACAGCAGCAACGCGTCGCAATTCTTCGTGCCGTAATCACCAAACCGAAGGTTCTGTTGCTTGATGAAGTTACGAGCGCGCTCGACCCAATCTTGATTGCAGAAGTTCTTTCTCTTATCTCCGAACTCAAGAGTGAGGGCATGACGATGATGATTGCAACTCACGAGATGGGATTTGCTAAGCGGGTCGCAGATCAAGTTCTCTTCTTGCATCACGGTCAGATTCTGGAGGCGGGATCGCCAGCAGAAATTTTGGAGAATCCACAATCCGTCGAACTGAAAGGTTTTCTGGGGGCCTTGCGAGAAGCCGGACGGCTTTAGTCTTTATCGCCCTTGCCGCGAGCTTCATCAATCTTTGCTTGGGTTAAATGCGGAAGCGCGTAGTACGCGACAATCAGTCCAAGAACTGCACCAAAAATCATTGGAGTGCGCAGTGCAAAACCGCGCGCAAAGAGATGAACCGAAACGGTAACGATAACTCCACCCAGAACAGCACCAATTGGCTGGCTGCCAAGGGCGAAGAAGCGGTAGACGCTATTTACCCGGCCAAGAATGTGGTCTGGGATAATCTCTTGACGCATAGAGACCGTGACCACGTTCCAGAGAATTGCAAAGAACATCTCCACTGCCTAGATAAACCAGACCAACTCCCAGACCGGCGAGAATGCCATGGCGATGAGGAATATTGGCGATCCTAAAATAACGAGTTTAAGAATAAATGCGCGGCCAAAGCGCTTGATGATTCGACCCGATAGCAAGCCACCAAGCGCTCCACCAAAGGCTGCTCCGGTACTTAAAATTCCGAAGGTAATTACTGAGGTGTGAAGATCTTCCTGAGCAAAGAGGATAAAGACGGAGAAACCGAGCGCATTAATTCCATTGATTGAACCCAAGATAAATGCAAGAGGGCGAAGGAATGGGTGGTGCCAGAGCCAGCTCAAACCCTCCTTGAGTTCGGCCTTGAAGTCCGGTTTAACTTCAGAGATCGCCTGTCGCTTAATCATTGAAGATGCGATCAATCCAATGAGTCCGGCGGAAGCGAAGAAGCTCGCACCATCAAATGCCAGTGGAGCAAAGACGGAGATACTTAAGAGAAGTGATGCGAGTGGAGGCCCCACGAAATTCTGCATAAGGGACTCAGAGGTCCACATGCGTCCATTGGCGGTCTCAAGCTGATCAGTCTCAACAATCAGCGGAATGAAAGTTTGGGATGCCCCATTACCGAGAACTTCTGCGCAGCCCAATAAGAAGGTAGCGGTGAGTAGCAAAATGTAGAGACCAGTATGGGTGTGGATCGCAGTAGCTTGTGAGAGTGTTTTAACAACATGGATAGAACTTCGATTGCCCCAGATTGAGAATGCGACAACGAGAGTGATTATTCCGCGAACTACATCGGTAAATACGATGACGCTGCGACGAGGGAAGCGATCAATGAATACACCAGCGGGCAAGCTGAATACCAGCCAAGGCATCGTTGCCATCAATCCGATAATAGAAAGCAAGAGCGGTGAACGCGTAATCGATGAAGCGATCCAGGGGTATGCAACAGCAGATACACCGTTACCGAGATTTGAGAGGACGCTGGCCGTAAAGAGTTTGTGATACGAACCGGGCAGATGCATTTTCGCCATTACTTTGCGACAGCTCTTTCGCTCAGTGACTTCAGTGCGCGCAAACCATCAGATGGCCAGACTGCGACTGTCGTGATACTGCATGGCAAAATATCAACGTGGTACATACTCTCCAGCGGCGCCTCCATCGCGTGGGAAGCGATCGCTCGAATGACGATGTTATGCGTGACTACACAAATCTTCTTATGGGGATAGCGCTCCACGAGGTCGTTAATGCCAGCTTCAATACGCGAGTAAACCTCGGCGTATGACTCTCCATCGCCTGGGCGATGTGTCGTCGAAGCCAACCAGTTGGTCCAATCCTCTGGATGCTTCTCTTTAACTTCCGTAGGGGTGAGGCCTTCCCAATAGCCGAAGTCGCACTCAACCCAGATGTCATCGAAATTAATCTCCAGGCCACTAGCGGCCGCAACCTCTTGAGCAGTCTGAGTCGTACGCTGAATTGGCGACGCAATAAGCACATCAGGCTTGCGAGCAGCAATCTCTTTCGCCACCGCTTGGGCTTGAGCAATTCCAGTCTCCGTCAAAGGCGGATTCATCGGTCCGATTCCAGAGAAACGTCGAGTTGGAGTGAGAGTTGTCTCGCCATGGCGAACAAACCAGATAGTCGTAGGTACTTCTTCGCCAACAAGGCGCTCAGTAAGTTTATTGAGAACCGGCTTGGAAGTGGATTGAACTCCGCCATCGAGTGCCTTATTCGCAAGGCGATCAGCATGTGAATTCTCTTCGCGGGGAATCCACTGAAAAGTAATGAGTTCCATCTTGTGAACTGAGCGTGCCTCTTTAGCGAGTTCGCGCATGGCCGGGTGCTTAACCTGCCACCGCCCCGACATCTGCTCGACCACTAGTTTGGAATCCATCTTCACATGGATAGTCGCCTCTGGATCTAGCTCATGCGCCTTCTTGAGGCCGGCAATCAGCCCTGAGTACTCAGCGACATTGTTCGATGCAATTCCGAGAGTGTCATAGAGCTCTGCGAGTAAGACACCGTTCTCCGAAACCGTTGCGCCGTATGCGGCGGGACCGGGGTTACCGCGTGATCCCCCGTCAGCGGTTATGACAAAGTCGCGTGCCATTAAATTCTTACCAAGATTCGGCGGCATTCCTCACATCGAATGATTTCATCGGCTTCCAGACCCTTGATGCGCTCGAGTTCAATCGCATTAATAGACAAGTGGCAACCGTCGCACTTATTGCCAACCAGAAGCGCAGCACCTACACCGTGTGCAGATATGCGCACCTTGTCGTATAGCTCGACGAGCGCAGCATCAATCTTTGGGACAAGCTCCCCGCGAGCAGCACCGAGTTCGGCAAGAGTTTTATCTATCTCAGCCTTTGCATTTTCGAGGCGGACATGGAGTTCGAGCTCTAACTTCTTGAGGCCCACTTGATCATTTAGTAATTCATCCACGCGGGCTTTAACGCCGTCGTGCTTCATCAAAATCTCCAGCTCGCCATCTTCTAGATCCGCTTTGCGCTTGGCGAGAGTTACAAGCTCATGCTGTAGCTGCTCAAGCTCCTTTGGGGTACCGATTCCTGAGTTAAGACGGCTCTCATCTTTCTTCATGCGGTCTTCAACTTGTTCGACATCAACTTCGCTGCGACGTAGCTCGATGGCCACATCCGCGAGCTCGGTCTCGACCACAGCCAATTCAACGGCGGTATTTTCCAAGCGAGTGTGTATTGCGGTGATCTGTTCGATCTCGGGAAGCCCGGCGAGCTTTACCTTTGCCTGAGTGATTTGAGAGTCAATCAACTGTAATTCGATGAGAAGATTTTGGTCTTCAGGGGTTGCCTTCACCAAAGCTCCGATCGTCAGGCTGTAAGAATATTGAGTTGCCTTACTTTAACGGAGAAAGGCGATCCCCATCAATTTGCTATGGAATGCTTGGCT
>CANCUC010000079.1 GCA_947381255.1 Actinomycetota bacterium | reverse complement strand
GACGAGTTCTTGAAGGTCACCAAGGAAGGTCATGGGATAAGCCTAGTTGGCAGGGCTTACGCCGGTGATTCGAGGAATTCTGAAATGGGTAATTGCGCCTGTGGCATGGTCCCTGGCAACCAGCGTTCCAAGGGAGATGGAGAGCGGATCGATCAGGCGGTTTGAGACCCCACCATTGGTATCGGCATAGCCGATAGTGAGGCTGGCCCGCTCCTCGATGTATTGATGGAGGAGGTCCACAGTCTCATTTGCGGTGGTCCGAGGGACTTCTCGAGGCTTATGAGAACTAGCGCGCTCGCCAGCTCGAAGGGCGCGAACTGCGGCAATCATTAAGTTCTCGGCTGGTGAAGAGATATCGGAAAGCACTCGCGGAGGTTTTGGTCGCGCCTTGGCACGTCGCACCTGGGGAGCGCTGATGAGGACGCCGGTAGCATTTTCGGCGGCCGGTAAATATCCCGCTTCGCGTAAAACTCGAATCATCTCTTGGCTATCGACATCGCAGATAAGTACTTGCGGAGCAAGCTTCCTAATCCGTAGTTGTTCCACACGCTTGTCGTGCAAGATTTCTTGGATCAGACCCTCATCCTCGCAACGGAGGTAGGAAGTTGTGTTTCCAACTCTTAATTTTCCGTGACGCTTGGCAACATCTGAAATTAAATATTCCAACGGTTGTGGCATCGGAGTTTTAGAAATCTTCTTGAGGAAATCCTTAATCTGATCACCAGTCTGTCCATGATCTAGACCGCGCCTAATCGAACTTTCGCTAAAGCGATAGACACTAGCTCCACCACGACTTTCAATATCTGCAATTGTTCCAATTGCATTTGCGAGTTCCAGAGTTAGCGGCCCAGGTGCAACCGCGCTGTTATCTGCTTGAATTAAAATGTGATCAACTGGCTTCGGAAGTGCCTTCTCAACACCAAGCTCTTCCTTATTAATTAAGGCGACAGCGAATGTTGAAATCGCACCCTGCCCAGTAAGTCCTAGCCATTCCGCCTCTCGCAAAATCCACTCCGTGTAATCACGATTAGCTCGTGTTGGAAGGAGCCAGAGAAGGGCAGCAGAGATGGAATCCAGTGAGGGATCAATCTCGGGATGATCCTTAAGAAGTTGAAGAACAATCTTTTTGAGAGTTGATACTCCACCCCGATCGAGTTCTGGTCCCAGGGCTGCAATATTCTTTGAATCACTCTTGCCAATTAAGCCACTCACGCGTGATGTTTCCATCCAGAGAGTTACAAGCGCGAACCACTGCTCTTCAATGCTCTTAGAGAGCCAGAGATCAAAGGCGCTCGTCGGTAAAATTTGATCATCGGTGTCAATGACAATAAGTCCACCGATGTAGAGCAACTCCGCAACAAATGCAGCGCATGATTCAGAAATTCCGAGGTGCTCTGCGGTTCTCTTAAGGTCACGAACCCCAAGCCCACCGGAGCGAAGCGCTGTTGGGGGCTCATCAGACCAGTTGTGGCCAAGCTCTTCTGCCCAACGAACAAATGTTGAAATATTGGCGATTGCAGCTAAATCCGCTGCCTTCTGCTTTCGCGCTACCCCTTGGAGTGGAGGCATCGTTGGTTGCAGAGATTGAAAGACTTTTCCTTTGCGCAAATGCATTGCCACTTCGCGAGGGAGCAAGACAGTTTGTGAATCAAAGGGGATAAGGAAATTATTTTCTAATAACCACTTGATCGGTGCAGGTGCACGCTTTACATCAGTTACTTGACCCTTAGGAGGTCCCCACATCATCCGCTCAAGGGTTTCCATTGCACCCTTAGGAGCCGTTGCAAGAAGTTCGAAATCAACAGGCCTAGTGCTCTTCACTCCAAGACCTGCTGGATACTCACCGATAATTGTTCTTACATTTGATGGAATGCGAAAGCTATCGCCATCCTTATAAATCAGAGCTAGTTCCCAGAGTGACTCAACTGCATCCTTCGCCTCTTTCTCCGTTACCGCTAAAAGTTGGCGAAGTGAGATTGGTTCTTCCAAGGTGCAAAGGGCGGTAAGAATATCCAAACGAAATTTGTCGAGGGTTTCTCGAGTGCGCAACAAACTTGGTGTGGAATTTGCGCGGGCGCTTAAGGCAGTTACATCTGTTGGTACCGGCGAGATGAGATCCGGGCGCAAGGAGAACAACGCTTTGATTTGATCATCAGAGCGGTTGCGTAGCTCCTCGGTGAAGGAGATCATTGGTTGCGACATAACTGCCCTACATTACTGGGGTTTAGCTACCCGCTGCGACTACTCCGTCGCCAACTCCTAGGTGAGAGGAGCGTTCCGAGCTTAACTACGCGTCCCAGCACGGGAGCAGCAATCCTTTTCAGCACTCTCATCCTGCGAAAGTCATAAATGGGCCAATGAGCGTTTATCGCGTGGATCTGAAGAAGGGTGTCTGGATTGATGGCACGTGGATTGCCAACTGCCTCTAGGAGTGGAATATCGTGGTGGCTGTCGGAGTACGCATAAGAATTCTCTAAATCGATTCCTTGCTCCTCGGCTAGGAGACGAACTGCAATAGCCTTATTCGGGCCATGTAGAAGTTGTCCAATTAATTTGCCGGTGTAGACCCCATCTTTCACCTCAGCCACAGTTCCAAGCGCGCCTGTGAAGCCGAGACGTTTTGCAATGAGATCAGCGAGGTCCTTAGGGGTGGCAGTTACCAACCAGACCTCTTCATCCTGATCTAGATGGTTATTTGCAATCTCAATCGTGCCTTGCCAGAGAGCAGGCGAGACATATTCGTCGTAAACCTCGATGCCCATCTTCTCGATGACCGCGGCATCGTGGCCGCGGAAGAACTCACAGGCGGCACCTTGAATCTTGGCGATCTCTTCCTTGTTCTCAACTCCCGAGAGGCGATAGCGCAGATTTGCCATCACAAAGTTGGAGATATCTTTCTTTGTGAAAAAGCCCCGCTGATACATCCCTTTGCTGAGAAAGAAGAGGGATGAACCACGCATCAAGGTATTGTCGACATCAAAGAAAGCTACTCGCTTCGGTGTGAGCGCCATATCACTAGCCTATCCACCCTGGAGCTCTCATTTGCGCAACTCTCATTGTGGGGTGCGAGTGCTGCCTCCTTTATGCTTAACCTATGACTTCAACTCTTCATTTTCTGCGTCATGGTGAGGTCTTCAATCCTGAGAAAATTCTTTATGGACGCCAACCTGGATGGTATTTATCTGAGCGTGGTCAAGAGATGGCGCGCACAGTTGCCGAGTGGTCGAAGCAGTTTGATGTGGGTGCTGTTCTAGCATCACCACTTCAGCGGGCTCAAGAGACTGCAACTCCAATTGCAAAGGCTCATAACCTCTCGATCATCACTAACGAGAATTTAATAGAAGCATCGAATGTTTTTGAGGGCGAGAAATTTGAGATGGGATCAGGCGTTCTGCGCCATCCAAAAGCGTGGCGCCATCTCACTCGTCCATGGATTCCTTCTTGGGGCGAGCCATATGAAGAGCAAGTCGCGCGCATGTTGGCGGCGCTCTTTGCTGCGCGTGATGCTGCAGCTGGTAAAGATGCCTTTGCAATCTCCCATCAACTTCCTATCTGGATCCTTCGCTCTGCTGTTGAGGGTCGCCGGATGATGCACGATCCACGTAAGCGCGAATGCACCCTCGCCTCGGTAACAAGTTTCCACCTCGATGCAGATGGCGATATCGAAGGTGTGAGTTACTCAGAGCCAGCGCGCCATCTCCTACCGGAGAAGAAGTGAAACGTTTAGCGCTCGCTCTTCTCGCCTCAACTTTTCTGCTTACTGGTTGTTCCAGTGGGGGAGTCTCAACAGCTAATCAGAATGCCTTTGTCTCTGGCGATGGTGTTGCGGTCTATGTGAAGCCCGCAGATCGCAAACCAGCTCCTGCGATAAGTGGAGCAACTCTCGATTCCGGATCCATTAGCTTGGAAAGTGGAAAGGTAACGGTCCTAAATATCTGGGCATCATGGTGTTCGCCATGTCGCGCAGAGGCTCCATTACTCTCGGACTTTTCAAATAAATATAAGAGCCAAGGTGTGCAATTTGCTGGAGTTTTGACGAGAGATAACGTCTCATCGGCTCTGGAGTTTGTTAAGCGATTTAAGATTACCTATCCGATTTTTACGGACGATGCGATTCTGGCAAAGTTCCGCAACTCATTGGTTCCCAATGCAATTCCCACAACTCTCATTATTGACTCGCATGGATATGTGGCGGCCCGTGTTAGCGGTGAGGTAACAGTCGCACTTCTCACAGATCTTCTCAGTAAGGTATTGAAAGATCCACCTCATGCATAACTTTTTTGTACATCAAATACTTGGCGGGAATCTTCTGCTAGCCCTCGCAGTCTCAGTAATCGCTGGATTAATCTCATTCTTCTCACCATGCGTGTTGCCTTTGGTTCCTGGTTACCTCGCTTATTCAGCAGGAATGACAGATGTGAAGAACAAGGGCAGAACCGCGCTCGGTGCCATCCTCTTTGTAAGTGGCTTCTCAATATTATTTATTAGCTATGGAGCGCTCTTTGGCTCTCTCGGCTCTAAAATTTCAGATGGTTCCAGATGGCTTCAAATTGTCCTTGGGCTTTTAACCATGCTCATGGGTGCCGTCTTTATCTTTAACCAGAAGTTCTACCGCTCCTTCAAACCGCAATGGAAATCTACAACTGGCTTAGTTGGGGCGCCGTTGCTTGGCTTTCTCTTTGGCCTGGGTTGGACGCCATGTATCGGACCAACTCTCGCCGCAGTTCAAGCGCTCTCCTTCCAAAGTTCAAGCGCTCTTCGCGGTGCACTCCTAAGCGTTGGATATTGCTTTGGAATCGGAGTGCCCTTTATCGCCGTCGGTTTATTTTTCGATCAATCTGCCAAGCTTCGCCGATTCCTCTCATCGCATGGAAA
>CANCUC010000078.1 GCA_947381255.1 Actinomycetota bacterium | reverse complement strand
CATCGCCCTTTACAAAGATCTCGTTACCCCGGAAGGTAATGAGAAGCCCTGGGAATGTAGATTCAAAGATGCGAAGGTATGAGTCTTGCGGTCCAGTGAGCGCGACCATAGGAATGGCGGCTGGGACGATAATCAAAGGATGGTCCATTACTTCCAAATCCTACGGTTAACCAGGCGGCCAGGCGAATGCTCGCCCGCCTAAAAGGTGAAGATGTGCGTGAAAGACGCTCTGACCGGCACTTGCTCCGGTGTTAAATGCGATGCGGTAGCCATCTAGACCTTCACTTGTTGCGAGTTCACGGGCAGCAGTAAAAAGTTCGGAGATTGTTGCGGAATCTGCCGCAGCTAACTCGGCCGCGTTCTCAAAGTGATCTCTCGGAATAACCAAGATATGAACCGGTGCCTGCGGATCGAGGTCTCTAAATGCGACCACCTTCGCGCTCTCATATAAAAATTGCGCGGGGATTTCACCACCAGCAATCTTGCAGAAAATGCACATAAATAAAGCCTATTACTACCAGCGGCCGATGAGCGCGGAAATTGCCGAGATAGCGGCAAAACCAGCATGTGCTGATCGAAGTACTTCGCTACCTAAAAGAGTGACCTTTCCACCCGCGGAGGAGAGTTCGCCAATCTCCTCTCCAGTTAATCCACCTTCAGGCCCAATAACGAAGACAATCGGTCCCTCAACGAGTGAAGCCGCCACCTCTGAAAGCTTGGTGGTTGCACCCTCGTGCAAAATAATGAGATTGGAACTCCCCGCATAGCGCTTTGCGATATGAGCGGTTGTAATCGGAGGTTCGATAACCGGAAGAATTAAGCGACGCGATTGCTTTGCCGCGGTGATTGAAGTCGCAAGCCACTTCTCGCCTAAATCATCTTGCCACTTCGCAATTGACCTTGCAGATTGCCACGGAATAATTGTTGATGCACCAGCAACTGTGAGCAGTTCGATTGCCTCTTTAGCTCGATCTGATTTCATCAACGCTTGAATCACGATAATCTCAGGCGCTCGAGGTTTCTCGACGCCACGTTCTAGAACTTCTACCTGTAATTCCTTCTTCCCTACCGATGTGACCTTGCCGCGCACATACGCACCACTTCCATCGGAGAGCATGATCTCTTCACCGACCTCAGTTCGCAGAACCTTGATCGCATGATGTGCTTCATCGCCGCTTACCTCGACACGGCTTCCTTGGCCTAACTCCTGGACAAAGAAGAGGATCAACATGGGTTAGCGATTGAAGGCATCGCGGACTTTGCCGAAGAGTCCATCATGATGTTTGGAGCGATTGTGAACTTCGAAGCTGCTCATCTTCTCGCCACGAGACACTGCAAATTTCTTCAGCATCTCCTGCTCTTCCTTGGATAGCTTCTGAGGTGTCTCAACTTCGACGTGAACAATTAAATCTCCGCGACCACTGGCGCGCAATTTTGTTACTCCAAAGCCACGCAAGGTGACGGCATCAGCTGATTGAATCCCAGGTTTAATCTCCACTTGTTGATTACCATCAAGCGTTTCAACCTCAACAACTGTGCCTAAGGCAGCAGCAACCATTGAGATTGCGATGGAGATATGAAGGTCTTTTCCATCGCGAATCAAGAACTCGTGTGGCTTCTCGATGATCTCGACGTAGAGATCACCTGCGGGGCCCCCACCAGGGCCAACTTCGCCTTGTCCTGCGAGATGAATGCGATTTCCGCCCTCAACACCTGCTGGAATCTTTACATTGATGGTGCGACGAGAGCGCACTCGACCATCTCCTGCGCACTCGCTGCAAGGAGTTGGAATGACTGATCCATAACCACTGCAGTTGTTGCAAGGTCGAGAGGTCATGACGTTGCCGATAAAGGAGCGAGTCACCTGTTGGATCTCACCGCGACCCTTACAGATTCCGCAGGTCTGAGGTTTGGAATTATCGGCGCATCCAGTGCCACTGCACTTATCGCATCGAACCGCGGTCTCGACCGTGAGTTCACGCTCAGTCCCAAAACAAATCTCTTCTAAATCTAACTCCACACCAATAAGGGCATCTTGTCCGGCGCGAGCACGCGACCTGGGTCCACGCGAACCACCTCCACCAAAGAATGCATCCATGATGTCGCCGAAGCCGAAGTTCTGTGCGCCTCCGCCAAATTGCGAAAATGGATCCCCACCGAGGTCATACTTCTGACGCTTTGATGGATCGCTCAATACCTCATAGGCGGCGGTGATGTCCTTGAACTTATCCTTCACGGATGGATCTGGATTAACATCAGGGTGATACTCGCGAGCCAATTTTCGATACGCCTTTTTAATCTCATCGAATGATGAGTCGCGATGCACACCAAGAACCTCGTACAAATCAGCCATGCGAGCTTCCCCCTAGAAATTGTCCGATGTAACGCGCAACAGCGTTAACCGTGGCGATCGTCTGCGCATAATCCATACGCGTTGGTCCGATTACTCCCAGCGCACCTGAGGATTGTCCTTCAATTCCATAGCCAACGCTAATTAAAGAGGTTGTCTGCAAGTTCTTCTCTGATTGCTCATCACCAATTCGAACTTGTACGTGAGTATTTGCATCAGCGAGAAGCCGCAGGAGAACTACTTGCTCTTCAAGAGCCTCGAGAATTGGAAAAATTGAGGCTGCGGTTTCTTGAGCGCTACTTCGAGCAAGATTGGCAGTTCCGGCTAATACAACTCGCTCTTCATCAGGATACTGAATTACCGCAACCTGCTTGGTGAGCTGTGCCAATAATTTAGCGGTGCGAACTAGTAAGTCTTCGCGATCGTTGGAGTGCGATAGAAAAGTTTCGATAGCGCGACGCTCAGCATCTGAGAGCGGCTTAACTTGCGCCAACTTATCTACAAAGAGTCTGTAACCAGTATTGGTCGGAATGCGACCTGCACTTGTGTGCGGCTGAGTAATCAAGCCAGCATCTTCCAGAACCGCCATCTCGTTACGAATGGTGGCAGGTGAAACTCCAAGTGGGTGGCGCTCTGCTATCGCCTTAGATCCCACGGGTTCTTGGGTCGCGACATACTCGTCAACGATGGCGCGAAGTATCTCTAACTGGCGTTCCTGCATGATTTTCTAAATCTACTACACGAGTATTTCGCGCACGATTCGATCTGCCATGAGTCGTCCGGTCTTACTTAAGACAACTTGTCCGTTCTCCCAGGCGCTAGGCAGAAGGTATCCCTCGGCTAGAAAAGTAGGTAGCGATTTTGCTTCACTCTCAGAGAGCGCGCTCAAAGATAAACCTGTGGCTAGACGAATTTGCAGCATGATCTCTTCGCTACGAGCCTCATCCCGAGTCAATAGCTCTTGGTCATGTATAGGGTTTCCAGACTCGATCACCTTCTGGGTGTAGGCGGCGGGATGCTTCACATTCCAGAAACGGCGGCCATCAACATGGGAGTGAGCACCAGCGCCAAGGCCCCACCAGTTATCGCCATTCCAGTAGGCCAGGTTGTGGCGACATTCAGAACCTTTTTTCGACCAATTACTTAGTTCATACCAATCAAAGCCGGCTTGAATAAATTTCTCATCGGCGAGCAGATACTTATCTGCGGTCTCATCATCATCTGGCATCGTGACTTCACCACGCTTTACCTGCGCTCCAAGCTTTGTTCCACTCTCAACGATCAAGGCGTATGCAGATATATGTGAGATTGGAAGTGAGAGCGCGGTATCGATTGTTAACTCCCAATCGGCGAGCGACTCCCCTGAAGTTCCGTAGATCAAATCAACGCTCACTTCATTAAATCCAACTTCACGAGCCCAGGTAGTTGCTTTGAGAACATTCTCTGGGTTGTGAGTGCGATCGAGGGATTTCAAAACATGAGGAACCGCAGATTGCATGCCAAAGGAGATGCGGTTAAATCCCGCCTCCCGCAAAGAGGCGAGCTTCTCTTTTGTAACTGTGTCTGGATTCGCTTCGGTAGTGATCTCAGCGTCAGGAGATAACTCGTAATGATCTGAGATTGCGCTTATGACTCGACCGAGGTCGGCGCTCTCCATGAGAGTTGGAGTACCACCGCCAAAGAAAATAGTTGGGACTACCGCTAAGCCAGTTGTCTCACGCGCAAACTCCAGCTCCTTGATTAGGAGATCGATATAGGAGCGAGATGTTTCAGAGAGATCGTTGCTGATCGAAAGTTCTGCTGGTGTGTAGGTATTGAAATCGCAGTAACCACAACGCCTCACGCAGTACGGGATATGTACGTAGAAGGCGAGGTTACTCATTCGCGCTCTTTAGCTTTTGCCTTTGCCTTATCAATATCAGCATCAGTTGTGAGAGCAGCGACGAATGCCTCTTGTGGAACCTCAACTCGGCCCACCATCTTCATGCGCTTCTTACCCTCTTTCTGCTTCTCGAGCAGTTTGCGCTTACGGGAGATATCTCCGCCGTAACACTTGGCAAGGACATCTTTACGGATTGCGCGAATACTTTCGCGGGCGATGATGCGACCACCGATTGCTGCCTGAATAGGAATTTCGAATTGTTGCCTTGGGATGAGTTCACGCAATTTGCCGGTCATCATGGTGCCGTAGGCGTAAGCCTTATCTTTATGAACGATGGCGCTAAATGCATCAACCTTCTCGCCTTGCAGCAAGATATCAACCTTCACGAGGTCACCCTCAGCTTCACCGATTGGTTCATAATCAAGTGATGCATAGCCACGAGTGCGGCTCTTGAGTTGATCAAAGAAGTCAAAGACGATTTCGGCAAGTGGCAAGGTGTAACGAATCTCCACGCGATCTTCAGAGAGATAATCCATGCCGAGCAGGATTCCACGGCGCTCTTGGCAGAGCTCCATGATTGTTCCGATGAACTCAGATGGTGCGAGCACGGTGGCGCGAACGATTGGCTCTTCAACCTTCTCGATCTTGCCATCTGGATATTC
>CANCUC010000077.1 GCA_947381255.1 Actinomycetota bacterium | reverse complement strand
TGCGGAGACGAGAGGATTTGAACCTCCGAGGCCTTTTAACGGGCCTACCTCATTAGCAGTGAGGCGCACTCGACCGGGCTATGCGACGTCTCCAAGTGGTGGTGGGAGTTTACAGGCAAAAGTCGGCGGTGAAACCCTCGGTTTTAGCGAAGATTATTGCCCATCGCCTTCATCATTGCTCTGGGTGGAAATCAAGCGATAGCCAACTCCGCGAACAGCCACAATAACCTTAGGTCCACCAGCATTCTTAATTTTCAGACGCAATCTCGAGGCGTGGGTATCCAAGAAGTGATCGCTTGAGAAATCACTTGATCCGCCAATCGCCTGAATCACCTGCTCACGAGTAAATACTCGCTTTGGGTGCTCCATAAGTAAACGCAAGAAATCAAATTCTGTACGAGTGATGGATAGAGTCGCTTGATCAATTTGAAGTGTACGAGTTTCAAGATCAAGAGTTAAGCCATTTGCATTGAATGTTCCTACCCGCTTTGCACCATCACTCTTAGCGTGACGAATTTGAGTAGCTACTCGCAGCGCAAGAATTCTCGGGCTTACCGGTTTGGTGATGTAGTCGTCGGCGCCTGACGCCAAGCACATCGCTTCATCCATCTCCTCGCCACGATCGGTGAGCATGATGATTGGGACGTTGGAGGTGCGACGAATCTCCCGACAGACCTCGAAGCCATCTGGTTGTCCCATATTGAGATCAAGGATGATGAGCGAAACCTTATTCGCTTGGAAATTTGTGAGGGCTTCCGCGCCACCACCGGCTTCGATAACCGAATATCCCTCGACCTCAAGAGCGGTGCGAACGAACGCTCGCACATCTTTATTGTCGTCAACAACCAGAATTAGCTCGTTAGACATTCTCATCACCAGTTTCAGTAGAAGGAAGAAGTTTACGCATCTTTGCTATTAAATCGTCGCGACGTTGCAGGACCGAAGTGTCGGCATCGCCAGATTCTCCATTAAGGCTCCGAGAAAAGATTAGTAATTCCTCACCTATCTCGGCAAAGTCATAGAAGCCCAACGCCCCGCCATATTCGTGCAACTTTGAGCGCAACTCTTCAAGATCACCTTGTTGGATATTCTGACTAGCTTCGGCTAACAACGAGTATTTACGGTTCTCGATTAACGCTTGAGTCTTGCTCAAGCCATCTGGGAACTCCACGGTTATCGAGGTTCCATCGCCAAGTTGGGAGTTAACTTCAATCTTAGCTCCATGAATTTCTGCCACCTTTGCCACGATTGCTAGACCTAATCCAGTTCCTTGAATCTGTTGATCAACGGCATTTGAAGCGCGATAGAAGCGCTCGAAGAGATGATCAATCTCCTCTTCTGGAATTCCAATTCCATGATCGCGAATTGTCAGCACAACATTGCCTGCTGATTCCGCGTGAGGATGTCTCCTTAGAGATATTTCGAGGACCTTTGATGGATGGCTAAATTTCACGGCATTTGCAACGAGATTAATGACCATCTGGGAGAGCAATCCCGCTTCGCCCGTCACAAAGAAGGTATCGGTCTCATCGTGGATGAATTGCACGCTCAGATTTTTATTTTCGATTGAGGTTTGCATCAAGAAGATAGCATCTTCGATGATCGAGATCAGGGCAACAGGTTTCAGTGCAAATTTATTATTTGGAGATTCAAGTTGTGAAAGTGAGAGCAAACTTTGTACCAGCGAGAGCAAAATGCTGGCATTTCGATCCAGAACCTTAAAGGAATTATCCATGGCTGGATTCGCACCGGGCTCGACTGTCGATGAGAGCAGATCAACATATCCGATGATACTTGTGAGCGGAGTACGAAGTTCGTGACTGATGTTAGAGATGAACTCATTTTTAGATTCGTTGAGCGATTCAAGTTGATGCACCATCATGTTGGTGTCTTCCAGCTCTTGTGCCAAAACTCGCAGGCGATGACCTTCCAACAAGATGCGATTCTTACTCCGGCGGTACTGCTGTACGGCTGAGCGGACTAAGAGAGCCAGCAGGATTAAGGCGAGAGTCAAGAAGATGATCAGGAAGAGGAGGGAGAAGAAATCACCATTTCTATGTAGGTGGGCAGCAGCAATCAATTGATTATCTACGGCTAATTGATAGTTCGTAACGAGCAGTCGTGATTGTGCAATGATGTTTTCAATTTCTTGCGCAACCTCGGAACGCAAAATTGCGCGATTTTGTGTTGAAAGTATCCCTGGGTTTCCACTAGCCACGGCTTTATCTGCATCGTCAAGGGCGGTCAGAAACCCCGGTGGAGCGGTACCCCCCACAGTAGTTCCGTCGTTATTTACAACTGCGAGGCGTTGCGCCAAGAGTGCTCGAGCAATTTGTACATCACGCCGAGTAACTTGTTGATCCAACCACTGTGAGAGTCGAATTGTGTAAACCAGAGTTTCACGCTGGGTAAAGATGATGGAAGCCGCCGGCGCTTCCGCAGCAGTTAAGTGTTGCGCATCAACGAGTGAAGACTTATTCGTTTGAATAATGGTGATACTCAGAGCAAGGAAGGCGAGGGCTACGAAGAAAGCTAATACTTTCTGTGGAAAGTTGATACGAAATCGCATCACACTTTGATCGAGCCCTAAACCTTCTTCCACTTATTTAACCTTAATGACGTCAATAGACCAGTTCCATGAATTCAAATTTGAAGCAAGAGGAGTCTTATCAGGGAAGATGATTCGAATTGGACCACCTTGATCGTAAGGAATCGGGGATCCAAAGCGAGCTATCGCCAATTGACCATTTGAGAATGTGAAGTTCTTGGCGGTGTTTGTATAAATATAATCATTAAGCGCATCAGTAATTACCGTGGCAGAGTCGGGAATATTTACTAATTTAAAAATCTTAGCAAGTGATACAACGGTGAATGTTTGACGGACCTTCACAAATGGTTCGTAAATTGAAATTTGTGTGGTTCCCAATTTACGTAACTTAGCCAAGGTCAGTTTCACAACCTTGGAGTGATTAGAGACGGTCAGTAGAACATCATTTGGACCTGGGGGATCAATCTGTTGACTTGATCCATAAGGATTCTTAGTTGCAGTTGGCTTAGGGGTCGCAGCATGTGCAGAGGTGGTGCACGCTACAAGTAGAAGCACGGCCGCGACGCCAGCAGTTCGTTTGAGTAGTGACATAAGATTCCTTATTCGTTTGAAGTTAGATTTTCAAGAACTTTTTGCTTAAGCGATTCCGCGCGAAATGGCTTAACGATGTAAGAAGTTGCGCCGAGCTTTATTGCTTTATCTATGTCATCTGTTAATGACTTTGCGGTGATCATCACGATGGGAACTGAATTCAATTTTGAACTTCGGATATCGCGAATCTGTTCTAATACCTCAAAGCCGGAAATACCGGGCATCATGATGTCGAGCAGAATGAGATCTGGCTTAAACTCTGTATATATTTCTAACGCCTGCGTCCCAGTTTCGACAGCGAGAACTTCGTAACTCTCCCCCGTAAGGATTATCGAGATTAAATTGCGAATATCTTCGTTGTCGTCAACAACAAGTACCTTTTTTGCACTCATATTTGACCCTTTGATTTCGCTAGACATGGCCTAATCATAGTAATTTATAGGCATTCTAAGCATAGTCACAGTATTTAGACTAAGTGTGTAGTACTTGCCAACAAAATGTGAGGTTGGCGAGAGGTTGAACCTCTACCTTCTGCAGGTGCCCATTACCCAGTTAGCAAAGTTGCCCACCCGCAAGTGGGTCATGAAGGCTGGCTTTTGGGTGCTTATGATGGGAGCAGTCCTTGCTCCATCTCTCTTACATAGTCAATTGGGAATCGGATTTTCACCAATTCTCACCGGAAGTATGCGCCCATCGGCTCAACCTGGTGATATCTATGTCACTGCACAAGTTCCAGCTTCAACTTTAAAAGTTGGAGACATCATTGCGATTCACAATCAAATCACTGGCGTCTTCTACTCCCACAGGATTTACCAATTAGGCGTCACAAATGGCTTAATTCGAATTACGACCAAGGGTGATGCCAACAGCTTGCCTGAGCGCGATCCTTACAACATCGGTCCAAAGGCGCTGGTATCGAAGGAGATTTTCAAAGTTAAATGGGTTGGTAGACCAATGGTCTACCTCACCTCCTCCCAGGGCAGAAATACTGGATTGAGATTGTTAGTCCTCGGAAATGTCATGGGATTGCTCTTCTTCCTCTTCCGCAAGGAGCAGAAGAAACTCTCTAATGGCGAGAAGATCTATCGCGATCTCTATGCCGAAATGCTCGCCAACCAAAGTCAAGAACTTTCAGACCAGCAAATTGCTGGAACTACTAAAACTAAAAGGGTCACTTCCCCAACAACTAAGAAAGAAAGGCACCAACATGAATAAAACGCTAGGACTATCTCTAGGCAAAGCTGCCACTGCCACTCTCATCAAGGTGGCCATTGCCGGCGTTGCCGTCATGGGTGGTACCGCACTTGTCTCATCTTCTGTATTCGCGTCATTAACCGCGACTGCAACCAACACTTCAGGTGGCTCTGTCGCCACAGGTACCTTGAGCCTTACTCAAGCTGCTTCTGGTGTTGCTGGTATCACCGGTGGTTTCACTACTGCTATCTCAGCAATGGGACCTGGTGACACAGTTAACCGTTACATCAACCTCACCAATGGTGGAACTCTTGATGCCATCAATCCAACTTTGCAGATCTCTGCAACACCATCTAACGCGCTTACAACGAGTGCAACGGCTGGAATTCAAGTCACCATCAAGAATTGCACAGTTGACTGGACCAATGCGGGTGTCTGCTCTGGTACACAAACAACGGCTCTTGCTGCCACTGCAGCATCAGCTCTTGGTAGTGCCGCTGCACTAACACTTCCTTCTACTCTTGCAGGAGCTGTTAGCCACCTTCAGATCAGCATCGCACTTCCTGCGGGAACAGAAAATACGCT
>CANCUC010000076.1 GCA_947381255.1 Actinomycetota bacterium | reverse complement strand
TCAACTCCCCCTTTGGTCGTGAGGTGACAGATATGTAAGCGACTTTGCACATAATGAGCCATCAAAATATCTCGTGCGATGATTGATTCTTCCGCGATTGATGGCCAGCCCTTGAGTCCGAGCTGACTCGAAATCAACCCCTCATTCATCTGTGAACCGACGGTAAGAAGTGGGTCTTGGGCATGTTGCGCAATAACTCCACCAAAACTCTTTACATACTCCAAAGCGCGACGCATCAACAATGGATCACTCACGCAATGGCCATCGTCGCTAAAGATTCTTACCTTTGCTTTAGATTGGGCCATAGCTGATAGCTCTGCGAGGCGTTCTCCCGCCAGACCAACTGTGACAGCTCCGATCGGAAATACATCGCACAACCCAGCCTCTGCACCCAACCTCGCGACTTGTTCTACAACACCAGCGGTATCTGCAACGGGAAAGGTATTCGCCATCGCACTCACTGCGGTGTATCCACCTTTAATAGCTGCTTGGCTCCCTGAAAGAACTGTCTCGGAGTTCTCTTTGCCTGGTTCTCGAAGATGCGTGTGAAGATCCACCAATCCAGGTAATGCCATTAAGCCGGTGCCATCGACAACCGATGAATCAGAAGTAATCTCAGAAGAGATCTGAACAATCCGCTCACCACGAACTTCAATATCTACTCGTGCGCCATCGCTCAAAAGTACATTCTTTAATAAGAAATCATGTGAACTCATACGAGAACTCCTTCAGTCGGCACAGAGGCGCCACCCATCAAGAGATAGAGAACCGCCATTCGAACAAGCACTCCGTTAGCAACCTGTTCCAAAATAACTGATTGGGAGGAATCGGCGCTTGCTGCGGAAATTTCTAAACCACGATTCATCGGACCTGGATGCATGATTATCGCTTCAGGCTTCAAGGCCTTAAGTCGTTGAGTTCCCAGCCCAAAATCACGGGCATACTCGCGTTCAGTTGGGAAAAATGCATCGCTCATCCGTTCGCTCTGAACTCGTAACATCATGATTGCATCCAGGTGAGATAACTCGTCATCTAGGTTGTAGGAAATTTCAACGGGCCAATTTTCAACGCCGACCGGCAACAAGGTTGGTGGAGCGATGAAAACCACTTTGGCTCCAAGAGAGGTAAGTAGCAGGGCATTGCTGCGCGCTACACGAGAATGCAAGATATCTCCGACAATTCCTATACGTAACCCTGAAAAATCACGATCGTGTTCTGGGAAATGATTTCGAATCGTGAATGCATCTAGCAGGGCTTGAGTTGGGTGTTCGTGCATTCCATCCCCGGCATTCACAATATGTGACTTAACCCATCCAGATTCCGCCAAGCGTTGAGCCGCACCAGATGAACTATGTCTAATAATTATCAGCTCTGCGCCCATCGCTTCCAGCGTCTGCGCGGTGTCCTTAAGTGACTCACCCTTACTCACGCTCGAACCTTTGGCTGAAAAATTAATAACATCCGCAGATAGACGCTTCGCCGCAGCTTCAAAACTCAATCGTGTGCGAGTTGAGTCTTCAAAGAAGAGATTGACCACGGTTCGGCCGCGGAGCGTAGGAAGCTTCTTCATAGAGCCATCAGTAATTCTGGCTAATTCACGGGCTGTATCTAAGATTTCTAGAATCTCACCCTTTGAGAGATCATTAATTGATAGTAAGTGTGGTGAGTGCATTACAAGCTCACCTCTACTTGATCTTCGCCATCAATTTCGCGCAATTGAACTTTCACGCTCTCTTTCGCGTTGGTTGGAATATTCTTCCCAACGTAGTCCGCGCGGATCGGGAGTTGGCGATGCCCACGATCGATTAACACTGCAAGTTGTACGCTCTTTGGTCGACCCAGTTCTCCAATGGCATCTAATGCGGCTCTGATCGTGCGGCCAGAGAAGAGAACATCATCAACCAGAATCACATCTCTACCTTCAAGGCCTTGCGAAGGTATCGAAGTTGCGACGAGTGGGCGAGGCGGGCGAAGTCTTAAGTCATCACGGAACATCGTGATATCCAGAGTACCTACCGGCACCGGAGAATCAATGGCAGAAAGAAATGATCCGATTCTCTGCGCCAGAGTTACACCACGAGTTGGAATTCCAAGGAGAATTACAGAATCTAATCCATGATTTCGCTCAATAATCTCATGAGCAATTCGTTTGAGCGAACGATCAATCTCGCTCTGTTCCAGCACAATACTCATCAAAACTCCTTTGCCGCCTCACAGGACGTCAGTTAAAGGATCAGCAGGCCTTCCTGCTAGTGGAAGCGTACCAGCAGGACTATGAGAGAGAAATTACCGACTTCAGGAGAATGACTCGACCGAGAATTCCGTTGATGTATGAAGCCGAGTCCTTTGTGGAAAGCTCCTGAGCAATTTCCACAGATTCTGAAACCGCAACCTTGTCATCAACCTCTGGATTCCAGAGAATTTCAAAGAGTGCAATTCGAAGCAGGTTGCGGTCAATGACCGGCATCCGATCCATATCCCAGCCCTCGGCATAGGTATTGATCAACTCGTCAATCTTTGCACGATGTTCGCTTACGCCCGATACCAGGGTTTGGACATACTCCCCCTGAGAGAGTTCATCACTCGGGCGGGTAGCTAATAATTCGGTGGCTACTACGCCACGCATCTCAGATTCAAAGAGTAAATCCAAGGCGCGTTTCCGAGCTTTGCGTCTGGCACTCATCGCGCACTTCCTGAGTTAATAAACAGGTTAGGAATTGGCGCGACCGAGGTATGCACCGGTACGGGTGTCGACGAGAACCTTCTCATCTTGCTTGATGAAGAGAGGAACTTGGATCTGAATGCCGGTCTCAACCGTTGCAGGCTTGGTTCCACCGGAAGAGCGATCGCCCTGTAACCCTGGCTCGGTGTATGTAATTGTTAGTTCAACAGAGGCTGGAAGGTCGATGTAGAGCGGATTTCCTTCGTGGACAGCAACAAGTGCTTCCACATTTTCCAGCATGTAATTAGCAGCATCGCCCACAACCTCAGGGCTGATGGTCATTTGATCGTAACTTTGGGTATCCATAAAGACAAAGCCGTCGCCATCACGGTAGAGGAACTGCATATCGCGCTTTTCGAGTTGAGCCACGTCAACTTTTAGACCAGCGTTGAAAGTGCGATCAATAACTTTACCGCCGGGAACTTGCTTCAACTTGGTTCGTACGAAAGCTGGGCCTTTGCCAGGCTTAACGTGCTGGAATTCGACGACGGTCCAAAGCTTGCCCTCAATTTCCAGGGTCATGCCATTCTTAAGGTCATTTGTAGTAGCCATTGGGGCAGAATACCTGAAGGTTAGATCAACTCTTTCATCGCGAGAAGAGCCAAGCGATAGGAGTGGGCTCCAAAGCCTGCGATAGTGCCCTGCGCCACACCGGAAATTACCGAGGTATGCCGGAATTCTTCCCGTGCCATCGGGTTACTGAGATGAACTTCAATGATTGGCGCCTTGAGCATGGCAACGGCATCTCGGATGGCGTACGAATAATGGGTGAAGGCGGCGGGATTGAAGATCACTGGAAGTTTGGCATCGGCCGCCTCATGCAACCAGGTGATAATTTCGACCTCTGAATTACTCTGACGGACATCTGCTTCAAAATTGATAAGCGCAGCCTCTTTCTCGATGAAGGAGGTCAGCTCGGTGAAATTCATGGAGCCATAGATTGATGAATCCCGCAGATCCAGGCGATCTAGGTTAGGACCGTTGAGAACCAAAACCTTGGTAGCAATGCTCATAGAACAATCTTCTCATAACAACGTGCCAGGAGGGCAGGATCACTCGATTCGATCCACTCGACCTCACCGACCGCTCGAATCCCGATGAAACGAATCCGTCCATCCCTACTCTTCTTATCTCCGGCCATACTCGCCAAAAGTTCATCCCACGAGTAGGCGGAGGAATCAACCCGTGTAGGCAGGTTAAATTTTGCGAGGAGATCTACCAAACTCGCAACAACTACTGGATCCAACCCCAAACTCTCTTGACTCAAATGGGCCGCGTAATGGAGGCCGATCGAAACTGCCTCGCCATGTCTCAATGAATATCCGGCGCTCTTTTCAATGGCGTGGCCCAAGGTATGACCAAAATTCAGAATCTCTCTTAATTTGCCCTCTTTGAAATCTGCAGAAACTACCTCGGCCTTAACAGCGACACTTTTCTCAATAAGTATTTGCGCATGAGTTCGTGCATCATCTAAGGATGAGCAACCTGTCAAAAGTTCAACGATGGAAGGGTCTTTAATAAAGCCGGTCTTAATAACTTCAGCGAGACCAGCAGAGAAATCACGATCGCTCAGAGAGGTCAACCACGACGTATCAATACATACTGACTTCGGGGAGTAAAAAGAGCCAACCAGGTTCTTTCCGGCGCTGGTATTGATTCCAGTCTTTCCACCGATTGAAGCGTCAACCATTCCGGCAAGAGTCGTTGGTATCGCATACCAGGATATGCCGCGTAGCCAAGTGGCGGCTGCAAATCCAGCCAAATCAGTTGTCGCTCCCCCACCAATGGCGATGATGGCATCGGTACGACCAAATTCCAATTCGCCCAGCAGGTTCCATAATCTCTCAACGGTTGCGAAATCCTTCTGATTTTCTGCATCAGGTGTTTCGAAGATTGGAATATTACGGGATGCCGCATAATCAGAGATCTGCCCCAAATCAATCACGGTAGCAGGCGCAACTATCAAAACCTTCTTATGCGCACTTACGAGAGAGTGCAGATGCAATTTCCAATCCAACCCAATATGGACTTCATATGAAATATCGGCGTTCACTTTGATACTAGGCACGAGATAACCCCATTCGCGTAACTAATTCACGAGCGACTTCATATGGCTTCCTATTGTCAGTAGCGATTTCTACAGTGGCAAGAGATTGATATATGTGTTCTCGCTCTTCAAAAATCTTCCGCCATTGAACCTCAGGATCCGCGGCCACTAAAGGCCTATCCCCCTT
>CANCUC010000075.1 GCA_947381255.1 Actinomycetota bacterium | reverse complement strand
GAAGCGAGATCAACACTTGAGATCTTCTTATTTTCAGGCAGGGTCAAAAGCTGGCGTAATACCTTCACTTTAAGTGGAATCTGTTCCGCACTTCCCCACGAGATGGTCAGCGCCTGGTATCCAGGAATGGAAGTTGTTAATTGAATTTCATTATTCCTATTTACAGAAAGACTCAAGAGATTGCTCGTCAGGTCACTAGGTGTTTGCGACAAGAATGTAGCAATTGCCGTTCGTGCCATTGGACTTTCAGTAGCAAAGTTGATGGTTGGAATTCCCGTGGGTGGATTGGGTGCCGTGAAGTTGTGGCCAGTAGAATCGAAATATTCAGTTGTGCCCTTGGAATCTAGATACTGGGCAACTGCTTTTCGCTCGGTAATAACAATTCGAACATCATGAGCTAGCCAACGACGATTTACTTTAATCTCTTTAATCCACGTGAGTTCCTTCAAATCCGTGTTGATTCGTTGAACACTTACGCGTGCGATGGGAAGACCCACCCGTAAATCTTTCGGAACTATCAAGGGTTCAACGATTGCTTCATTCCCTGCGGCGCTAATCTCAATAGTTCTAATTGCTAAGGCCTTAGACCATCCCAAGAAATAGCCAGTAACTCCTATCAATGCAATGGCTAGGAAAATTACCGGAGCATTATGAAATCGACGTTTACGCATATCTCTCTTCAAGAGCCTGAACAATTACCGGCGCAAGCGAATTCACATCTCCCGCACCCAAAGTCATTATGACATCACCTGGAAGTGCCTGATCAAGAACGTGTTGCACAACTGAGAGCATTGATGGTTCATAGGTAATTTTTCCACTGGTGGAGGCGCGTGTAATGAGTTGAGAGGTCACACCTGGAATTGGCGCCTCGCTCGCTGGATAAACCTCTAGTACGAAGGCGTGATCTGCAATCTCAAGAGCGGCGGCGAAATCAGCAGCAAAAGCTTGAGTGCGAGTAAATCGATGTGGTTGAAACACCACCAGCACTCTTCCGCCTGGAACATATGCCTTCGCCGTTTCAAGAGTGACACGTAGCTCAGTCGGGTGATGGCCGTAATCATCAATCACTTCGATTCCTTGCACGACCCCTTTATGTTCAAATCTACGACGCGATCCCGTGAAGGATTCCAAACCTTTAATCAAGTCATTGATATTGGCACCGAGCTTCTCGCCAACAGCGAGTGCGCTGGTTGCATTAAAGATATTGTGCAATCCAGGAATTGAAAGTTGGAGATCAGGCAGAACTTTTCCGTTCTTGGTAATCCGCGCTACCGCCGAGGCTGGTTCAAGATGAATCCTTGATATTTGGAACTCGGCCTCCTTCTCTCCATAACCAATAATCGAAATATCGGTGCGAGTGACTCGACTAAGCAATTCTTGTACCCCTGAGTCATCGGTACATGCGACGAGGAATCCCCCACTTTGAATGGTCTCGATGAACTCGAGAAATATTGCGTAGAGATCTTCGATCGTGGCGAAGTGATCAACGTGATCTAGTTCTACATTTGTAATGATGGCTCCGAGTGGGTGGTACGCGGTGAATGATCCATCGGATTCATCGGCTTCAGCTACAAAAATATCGCCACTTCCGAGGTGAGCATTTACCCCAGAGCTATTTATTAGCCCACCAATGGCGAAAGATGGATCTAAGCCTGCTGATTGCAGAGCTACCGTCAACATCGAGGTGGTGGTTGTCTTGCCATGCGTTCCAGCCACTGCAATAGAGCGTTTGCCCTCCATCAATATTGCTAACGCTTGCGCTCTCGTGATTATTTCTACGCAATTTTTAATGGACTCGGCAACTTCAGGATTATCGGTGGAGATCGCCCCAGATGTTATGAGCAGGTCAATTCCATCTACATTCTTAGCGTCATGACCTATGAAGACGCGGGCACCTAAAGTAGAAAGAGATTGGGTAATTGCACTTTCGCGTACATCGCTGCCACTTATGGAGAGACCTTCAGAGAGCATAATTCGAGCGATCCCAGACATGCCGGCGCCACCGATGCCGACAAAATGAATCCTCTTGCCCTCAAGGCGAGTGATGTTACCCATCTGCTAATTCTTTCAGAGATCTAAGACCAATTTGCTCCGCGGCATTCAATGGAAAGTCAATGCGCTTCTGGGCATCGTGCCATCTCTTGGCTCGCTCCATCAGGCCAGGCATTTCATTGATGAACCAATCTGCGGTGAAACGAGAATTATCAAGAAGCTCTCCCCCGCCTTGCTCCACAATTGATCTGGCATTTTCTACTTGCTCACCATTTCCGATTGGCAGAGGAATAAATAGGCTGTAAATGCCAAGCACTGAAACTTCAGCGACAGTCACCGCTCCGCTTCGAGAGATGACTAGATCAGCAGCGGCATATGCCTTCGCCATCTCATCGATATAACTCAATGGGAGATACCCGTCAGCAGCTTCGGGAAGTTCGTTATTGGCTCCAACGCCGTGAATAATTTGAATTCCAGAAGCGCAGATCGTCTCTCTTGCCTTTTCAATCGTTGAATTAAATTTCATCGAACCGAGAGAGCCACCAAAGATTAGAATCGTGGGTGCAGATGGATCTAGATGCAGACTACGAAGAGCATGGTGCTTCGCGATTAACCGCTCTGGCGCGGAGAGTTGTGCTAATTCAACGATGGAATCTCGCAGCGGAATACCGACACGCTCTGGAGATGGATCACCGAATGCCCGTAAATTAGTCGCCCCGCAGAACCTGGCTAATTTATTAGCCATCCCTGCCTTGGCATTTGCTTCGTGAGCGATGATTGGGATGCCCATCTGACGCGCGATGAGGTAAGCGGGAGCTGCGACATACCCACCAAAACCAATCACCAAATCTGCACCTCTTACAACCTCGCGGACTTGGCGCAGCGTGGTCAGAAACTTGAAGGGCCAACGGAGAAGATCACCATTTATTCTGCGTGGAAAGGGAACCTTATTTATCAACGACAAGGGAAAGTTTGCCGCCGGGACAAGTCGGTTCTCAACTCCCCCTTCGCTTCCAAGAAAGTGCATCTCAATATTCTGATCATGCCCTCTGAGCCAATTGGCGACAGCTAGGGCAGGTTCAACGTGACCGGCGGTTCCCGCGCCGGCAAAGATGATCTTGGACATCAAGCGCTCTTCTTGCGTGAAGAGATTGCTGCTCGGACCCGTGGATCAGTTCGTGCTACATGCAAGACATATCCAACACCAACGAAGTTGGCGATCAATGAAGAGCCGCCATAACTTATAAATGGAAGAGTTACACCCACAACTGGAAGCACTCCGATAACTGATCCCACATTGATGACCACTTGCATCATGAGCCAAGCACCAACTCCAGCGCAGGCATAACGTGAGAAGAGATCGCGAGTTTGCATGGCGGTACGGAAGATTCCATATATTAAAGCGGCGTAGAGAAATAGCACTACGAGCGTTCCGAGTAGACCTAACTCCTCCCCAATTACTGCAAAGATGAAATCTGTGTGAGCCTCGGAGAGATTGCCCCATTTCTGTCTACTTGCCCCTAACCCCACCCCAAAGAGCCCTCCACTTGCTAGACCCATGACAGAGTGCGCTGGCTGCCAACCAGCTAGTTTGTAGACGGCGGGTGCGAATGGATTGAGTACGGCGGTGAAGCGATGCAATCTATAAGGAGCAATCGCAATCAGCGAGATAACTCCAACTGAAACTAAACCGCCTAGCGCAACGAAGTGGCGCATTGGCAATCCACTTACAAAGAGCATAATTGAAACTATTCCGAGAATGATTACGGTGGTTCCCAAGTCTCCACCTTTGAGGATGAGAGCCAGCGATGGAACTGTTCCGCCCAAGATAAATCCAATGTGGCGCATCGCGGAACGATCTTGAACTGTCTCATCAAACTTTCTTAATTGGCCAGCGCACCACAAGATCAGGCCGAATTTTGCGAACTCCGAAGGTTGCATAGTGAATCCCGCGAAATGAATCCAGTTGGTATTTCCATTGACGGTGAGCTTTAACCCTGGAACAAGTGGCAAGCAGAGCATTACAAAGGAGAAGAGAATCGAGTAACGAACCACCCACTCCCAAACTTTTGGCTTCCAATTTGAAACCATAAGTAATAGGACGATGGATACCGCGAAAAATATAAGTTGGCGAAAGAAGATGGTGTACGTCGAACCCGATTGTTGAAGTGAGACCACACTCGATGCGGAGAGCACCATCACTATTCCAAGGGCGCTGATAAAGGTGAGCGAGCCGAGAATGAGATAGTAGGGAGCATCTGCGCGTTGAAGATAGTTTGAATACTTCTGGCGCCTAGTTGGTGGCTTGAGGCTCATCGTCCAACCACCTCTCGAACCGCTGCAACAAACTTCTCGCCACGATCGGCATAATCTTTAAATTGATCCATGGAAGCGCAAGCCGGTGCAAGCAAGACGGTGTCGCCAGCTACTGCTAACTCACGGGCCTTCTCTACCACTTCCCGCATTAACTCCTGTGAATCCCCGGAGTACGGCATCAAATAGTAAGGAATATGTGGCGCCTCTTTAGAGAGCGCTGTGGCAATTATCGGTGCATCTTGGCCGATAAGTATCGCCGCCTTGATTCGAGATGCGCATCGTTCGATAAGAGGATTCATGGCGGCGCCTTTAGCCAAACCACCAGCGATCCAAATTGATGAAATCTGTGACATTAGCGCTGCCGCTGCCGCATGAGGATTGGTTGCCTTCGAATCATTGACCCAGGCAATGCCATCTTCTTCTACGACAACTTCGAGACGGTGGCGATCCAAGGTGAAGTTCTGCAGGCCTTCTCTAATCTCATCATGTGTGATTCCAATTGCCAGTGCGAGGCCAGCAGCGGCCATTGCATTGGAAACATTGTGTGGAACGGTCGGGCGAATGTCTGAGAGTTGAGCAAAGTCATGTGCGACAGAGGGATCGCCGCCAAAGGCGCGATCAATCAAGAGATTTTCGACGAGTCCCAACTCCCCCGGTTGCGGGGTATCCAAGAAGTAAAAGACTTTTCTTCCCGACCATGCACTTGCGCGAAG
>CANCUC010000074.1 GCA_947381255.1 Actinomycetota bacterium | reverse complement strand
GCGACGCTTGGCACTGGCGCATTTGGAAATGTCTTCTTCTACATTGTTCAAGGCGCAACCATGTTGATTCTTATTACTGGCGCTAACACCGCATATAGCGGATTCCCGTATCTTGTAAATTTCGTAGCGAACGATGGATTCTTACCTCGCCAACTCACTAAGCGCGGACACCGCCTGGCTTTCTCAAATGGAATCTTGCTCTTGGCTTCATGTGCGACAGCGCTCGTGATTGTCACTGGGGCTTCGGTAAATCACCTCGTAGCCTTTTATGCACTCGGAGTTTTCACTGGATTTACGCTCGTTGGTTTTGGAATGGCAAAGCGAGCAAAGACCCAACGCCAAAAGGGTTGGCGCTACAAGTGGGCGGTTAACACCGTCTCTGGAATCGTCTCTTTTGCGATCATCATCATCTTCGCGGTAGTTAAGTTTGCAGAAGGGGCATGGGTGATCCTGGTCCTGGCGCCAATCCTCGTCGTTCTTCTGACTCGCTTGAATCGTCGCTATCGTCGCGAACAGACCGCCCTTCGAACCGAGATTACCCACGAGCGTGCTACAAAAGTTACCCGCCATGATGTAACTGTTCTCGTCGACAATGTTGATCTGGCTACAGTCGGAGCAGTTCGGTATGCCCGTTCTCTCAATCCTCATACGCTCAACGCACTTCACTTTGTCGTCGATGATCAGAGAGCCAATGAATTAAAAGAAGCTTGGGCTAAGAACCGTGCACTTAGCGATATTGCACTCGACTTAATCGACTGCCCTGATCGGCGCCTACCTAATGCCGCCGTTGAATATGCAATTCGCATGACCGCGGATTCCCAGGATGATTTAACACTTTTGCTACCGCGTCGTTCGTACTCTGGGCTACTCGGAACTATCTTGCACGACCGGACTGCTGAAGCGATCGCAGCGCCTATCTCTCAACTGCCTCGCGTAGTGGCAACGATTATTCCTTTCGATGTCGAGAAGATTATTGATGGCGCGGAACTTCACCATCAACTCGAGCATGCCTCCGACATTGTCGAATCAGAAACTCCGAAGCAGCAGACGCGCAGAGTTGAAGATACGGTTGATGAAGCTTTGGAGACCAGCCACTATGCCGAAGACATCAAGCCGATCGGTACTGTTCAGTGGCGACATCGCGCACATATCCAGGGACATGTAACTGCTATTCGCAATGCACCAGCTAGCTCTTCTCCCCATGTGGATGTTGAGGTCTGGGATGAGACTGGCGGAATCACATTGCAATTTATCGGTCGCCGTGAAATTACCGGCCTCGGAGTAGGTTCAACAATCTGCGCTGAGGGCATGGTCGGTGAGAACGATGGAAACTTGGTAATTCTCAATCCATCGTATGAAATTATTCTCAAGCAACACTCGTAATTATTGTGGCGGTGGCGGTGGGATTTGAACCCACGGTCGGTTGCCCGACACACGCTTTCGAGACGTGCTCTTTAGGCCACTCAGACACGCCACCATGGGTGACGATACGCCTTAACGCTTCGCTTTAAAAAACTCTTGCAAAATAGTGGAGCACTCAACTTCAAGAACTCCTGAAATTACTTCTACTTGCAATGGGGATCGGGGATCTCGCAATACATCCCACACTGAACCAACGGCGCCAGCTTTCTCATCCCATGCTCCAAAGACCAGAGTCTTAATTCGAGATTGTGCAATCGCTCCAGCGCACATCGCGCAAGGCTCCAGCGTGACAACCAAGGTGTGGTCATCTAGCCGCCAGCTTTCTCGTAATGAAGAGGCTTGGCGTAGCGCAACTATCTCGGCATGTGCAGTCGGATCGTGCTCGGCTTCGCGAAGATTATTTCCGACTCCAACCACTAGCCCCTCGGGATTAACGACAAGCGCACCAACAGGTACTTCATCCGTAGCAGCTGCTTTGATGGCTAGCGCCAAAGCTTGGCGCATCAATAATTCGTAATCAGTCATTAATCACGATCATATAGTTGATCGAACTGCTCACCGAAGCCCAAGCGATGTGCGAGGGAGGTAATTTGTTCTTCCGGATACATTTCAAGGTCATCGCTCATAATTTCTAAGTCCATGGCATTGATTCCAAAATCAGAGAGCAGATCAATATCTCCACCAGGTTGTGGATCGTCATCATCTTCTGGAAAAGGCAGATCGAGCGCATCAATCAAATCGGCGGCAATTTCATATTCCACGGCATAGGTCACATCGCTCAACATCATCTGCATTGTTCGTCCGGTGCTTCGAGCGATGATAAAAAACTCTTCATCAATTGCGATGAGTGCGACCGAACCGCTATCGCCTTGCTGTGCTTTGAGTTGGTCCATAATCGAACCGAGATCCCTGGTAATGGTGAGGCGTGAGGCACGCCATAACCCTTCTTCACGCCAAGCAAGTACGCCAAAGTCATCGGCGCTGTGATCCGCTTGGTTGGTCATGCCTGCATCGTTCCACCGTTTAGGACAGGCGACAAGGTTGACTTACGCGGGTAAAGTCGGCGATGTGAAAGTTCATGTGGCACAACATCCGCTCATCACCCACAAAGTGACAATATTGCGAGACGAGAAAACCCCTTCCTCCATCTTTCGGGAGTTAATTGGGGAGATCGTGACCTTGCTCGCCTATGAAGCCACCCGTGAGGTTAAAACCGTTCCAGTAACAGTGAAAACTCCGGTCGCGATGGCGGAAGGCGCCGTTATGGCCAAGCCAGATGCGGTCGTTATTCCAATCCTGCGCGCTGGTCTTGGAATGTTGGATGGAATGGTGCGTTTGATGCCATCTGTTCAAGTTGGTTTCTTGGGAATGGTTCGCGATGAACATACTTTGCAAGCAAAGACCTATGCCAATCGTCTGCCACAAGATTTGCACAACCATGAATGCTTCGTTCTTGATCCGATGTTGGCAACCGGCGGAACTCTCATCTCAGCAATTCATTACCTCATCGATTTAGGCGCAACAGATATCACCATGATCTGCATCCTCTCTTCACCTGAAGGTGTCGCAGCACTTGAGAAAGAATTTGAAGGAACAAGCGCAAATCTAACTTTGGTGACAGCGGCTCTTGATGAGAAATTAAATGAAAAGGGTTACATCATCCCCGGTCTCGGTGATGCTGGCGATCGACTTTACGGAGTTGTGTAATGGCTTCAACCAGTCCTGGTTATGCAATAACGATCCGCGTTGATGGTCCACCATCAGCTCAACCTGTTGCAGAGATCACCGCAGCGATTACCGCAGCAGGTGCATCCATCACAGCGCTCGACGTCGTTGAGTCTTTTATTGACCGAGTAACGAT
Source organism: Actinomycetota bacterium (assembly GCA_947381255.1). GTDB lineage: Bacteria > Actinomycetota > Actinomycetes > Nanopelagicales > Nanopelagicaceae > PALSA-747. The sequence goes on along the minus strand of CANCUC010000074.1, from coordinate 1,785 downwards.
TGACGTTTCGTGTGACGCCCACGATAGCGAACATGCTGAACGCATTACCGCCGCCATCTCCGAAAATCCATTGCTCACAGTTCGCAAGGTGAGTGATCGAACATTTTTGCTCCATCTCGGTGGAAAAATTGAAGTGACCTCAAAAGTTCCACTTAAGACGCGTGATGATCTTTCGCGCGCGTACACACCTGGCGTCGCACGTATCTCGCAAGCAATTGCAGCAGATCCTTCTGATGCGCGTCGCTTAACAATTAAGCGCAATACGGTTGCAGTTGTTACAGATGGCTCCGCGGTTCTCGGGCTTGGAAATATCGGACCTGCTGCCGCCCTTCCCGTCATGGAAGGTAAAGCTGCTCTCTTCAAGCGCTTTGCAGATGTAGATGCTTGGCCGGTCTGTCTTGATACCCAAGATGTCGATGAGATTGTTCGAACCGTTCAAATTATCGCTCCGGTATATGGTGGCATTAACTTAGAAGATATCTCTGCTCCACGTTGCTTTGAGGTAGAACGTAGGCTCCGCGAGCTTCTTGATATTCCAGTTTTCCATGATGATCAACATGGAACCGCGATCGTCGTACTCGCTGCGATTTCAAATGCCCTCAAATTTGTAAAGAAGAATCTCGCTGATAGCAAGATTGTGATGAGTGGTGCTGGAGCTGCTGGAACTGCCGTTGCACGCCTGCTTGTTGCTAGCGGAGCGAAGCACATCATTGGTTTTGATAAAGACGGACTAGTTCACGAAACTAAACCCGGTGATGATGTCATGCGCACCTGGTTTGTAGATAACTGTGACCCAGGTGAATTTCGTGGGAGTTTGTCTGATGCCATGGTTGGAGCAGATATCTTCATCGGAGTTAGCGCACCTAATGTCTTGACTGAATCCGATGTCGCATCAATGGCTCCCGGCTCAATTGTCTTTGCGCTTGCAAACCCAGAGCCTGAAATTGATCCCGTAATCGCGCGGAAGTATGCAGCGGTAGTTGCTACAGGTCGTAGTGATCATCCCAACCAGATCAACAACGTTCTGGCCTTCCCGGGAATTTTCCGCGGTTTGCTCGATGGTCGAATTCACAAAATCACGGACAAGATGTTGGTGGCCGCCGCGAATGCAATCGCTGATTGTGTAAGTACCGACCAACTCAATGCCAACTTTATTGTCCCTAGCGTTTTCGATCCTCGCGTTGTCACATCAGTAGCTGCTGCAGTTCGAGCATCTGCTAATTAATCTTTATCTCGTTAAGAAACTATCGAAGGAGTTCAGATGAGAAACTTCCCAACCAATTTCTTGTGGGGGGCGGCAACAGCTGCCTACCAAGTTGAAGGCGCTGCAGCAGAAGATGGCCGTGGCCTTTCTATCTGGGATACCTTCTCTCACACTCCCGGCAAGACCGATAATGGCGATAGCGGTGATGTGGCATGCGATATGTACCACCGTTACCCAGCAGATATCGAGATTATGCATGGCCTTGGAATCAAGGGTTACCGACTTTCGATCTCATGGTCCCGCCTCTTTCCAAATGGCGATGAGGTTCGCGAAGAGCGCGGCTTTGCCTTTTATGACAATTTAATTAATAACTTACTCGCGCAAGGTATTACTCCGTACATCACTCTTTATCATTGGGATCTTCCGCAAGCTCTGGAAGATAAGGGTGGCTGGCGTAGCCGCGAGACAGTTGCCGCCTTTGGAAAATATGCAGCAGCAGTCGCAGCGCACTTTGGTGATCGCGTAAAGCACTTTGCCCCAATTAACGAACCTTGGTGCGTAGCCTGGCTCGGACATGGTCT
>CANCUC010000073.1 GCA_947381255.1 Actinomycetota bacterium | reverse complement strand
TCAAACATTGGAGCGTCAACGACCCACAGGAACTCCCAGCGATCGGGGGCGATCAGATTGCAACGCGAACCAATCTCTAAGCGCACAGCGCCAAGAAGTGCTTGAGAGGTGCTCTTGGTTCCCGCGGCAAAGAAAATTGCATCTCCAGGCTTGGCACCGACATGTGCTGCGATTCCAGCAGCTTCATTTTCAGATAAATTTTTGGCAACAGGACCGGCAAGGGTGCCATCTTCTTGAACCAGAATATAGGCCAAACCCTTAGCTCCTCGGGCTTTAGCCCAATCTTGCCAAGCATCCAATTCACGGCGGGGAGAACTTGCTCCACCCGGCATGACAACTGCACCCACGTAATCAGCTTGGAAGACGCGGAAGGTGGTTTCAGCGAAGAACTCTTTTACCTCTGTGATCTCTAAATCAAAACGAAGATCGGGCTTATCGGAACCATAGCGACGCATAGCTTCTGCATAGGTCATCCGAGGAATAGGGCGCGGAATCTGATATCCAACGGTCTTTAAGAAAACCTCTTCGAGAATCTCTTCGGCGACGCGAAGTATGTCCTCTTGATCGATAAACGACATCTCGATATCAAGTTGTGTGAATTCGGGTTGGCGATCGGCCCGGAAATCCTCATCGCGAAAGCAACGCGCAATTTGGTAGTAACGCTCCATACCTGCCACCATCAAAAGTTGTTTAAACAACTGAGGTGATTGAGGAAGTGCATACCAACTACCGGGTTGGAGTCGTACCGGCACGAGGAAGTCACGAGCTCCTTCAGGAGTCGAACGTGTGAGATACGGGGTCTCAATCTCAAGGAAATCCAAGCGATCCATCACTGTACGGATCGTGGAAGTTACGCGAGAGCGCAGACGTAAATTTTTAGCTGGACCTTCACGACGAAGATCTAAATATCGGTACTTTAAGCGAATCTCTTCGCTGATATTTGATACATCTCCGCTATCAACTGGGAATGGAAGTGGGGCTGCCTCGCTCAACACCTCAAGTGAGATGCAATCGATCTCAATCGCACCAGTTGCAATATTTGGGTTCTCATTTCCGGCAGGGCGAGCATTAACTTTGCCTGTGATGAGGACGCACCATTCGGCGCGAAGTGCGCCGGCAATCTCATCTTTAATAACTACTTGTACTGCACCAGAGGCATCACGCAGATCGATGAAAGCAACCCCACCATGATCGCGGCGTCTAGCCACCCATCCTGCTAAAACAACTTCTGTTCCAACGTCGTTCTTGGAAAGTAGACCTGCTTCATGTGTTCTTAGCATTTAAGAGTGATCTCCGTAGTTTGTGATTCGTTCAATAATTTCGTTCGCCAAAGAGCCAAGAGTAACTGAAACCACTTCCCCAGTTTTCATCTCCTTGAGGGAGACCTCTCCAGAACTGACTTCATCAGCCCCTAGAACGATTGAGTACTTCGCTCCACTTTTATCGGCGGACTTCATCGCCCCTTTGAGAGCCTTATCTCCGAAGGAAAGGTCCACCTTGATTCCTCGAGTACGCAGTGATTCTGCGATTGCTAGGGCTTGATCCCCCGTACCGAGCGGCACGATGTAGAGATCTAAAGCGAGATCCTCTGGAGCCACCAAGCCCTCTGCTTCACAGGCCAACAGGATGCGATCTACGCCAAGCCCGAATCCAATACCAGAAAGCTCCTGTCCCCCAAGTTGTGACATCAAGCCGTCATAACGACCGCCACCGCCAATTCCAGATTGCGCGCCGAGATCAGGATGAACAAATTCAAATGCGGTTCCCGTGTAGTAATCCAGCCCTCGAACCATTCGCTTATTTATGGTGAATGGGATTTCGAGAGCGTGCAATAACTCTTGAACCTTTTTGAAATCAGAGGCGCTCTCTGGCGTTAGATACTCCAAGAGGACAGGCGCGCTCTCCATCAGAGTTTTAATCTCTGGACGCTTATCATCAAAGAGCCTGAGCGGATTAAGTTCAGCTCTCGCCCTCGTCTCATCATCAATATCTAAACCTTTGATGTATGCACGAAGGTCGATTAAGTAATTTTCGCGGGTCTTTGCATCACCGAGTGAGGTAATTTCTAAGTGATAACGCGTGAGTCCAAGTGAGGCAAAGGCGCGGTGAGCTACGGCGATAACTTCCACATCAATCCGTGGATCAGATAGACCAATCGCTTCAATACCAACCTGATAGAACTGGCGATATCGCCCAGCCTGCGGACGTTCTGCTCTAAAGAATGCCCCAGAGTAATAAACCTTCACAGGAAGCTGGCCGCGATCAAGATTATGTTCAATGACGGCTCTCATCACCCCAGCAGTGCCTTCAGGACGCAAGGTAATAGAGCGACCTCCGCGATCTTCAAAGGTGTACATCTCTTTGCGAACTACATCTGTTGATTCGCCAACTCCTCGAGCGAAGAGCTCGGTATCCTCAAAGACTGGAAGCTCCATAAGTTGATAGCCGGCGTTGCGGGCCGATTCAATGATGGTGGTACGCACATAATCAAAATGAGTCGAGCGATCTGGGAAGTACTCACTCACCCCTTTGGGTGCCTGAAACCTCGCCATTAATCATCACTCCTCAGAAAGCGCTCTTGTAGGTAATCATTGTTCTTGCGCTCCCGCCCAATTGTAGTTTCAGGACCATGGCCAGGAAGCACAATTAGCTCGTCATCGAGCGGAAGAATCACGTTGCGAATTGATTTCTTCATATCGCTGGCCGAACCTAAGCGCAGCGAGGTATTTCCGATTGAATTTTGAAAGAGCACATCTCCGCTAATCAAGAACTCATCATTAACAATAAAAACAGTTGAACCTGGAGTGTGCCCCGGCGCGTGGAGCGCCTTGAGCGAAAAGCCGGCGATTTCGAAGGTGACTCCATGAGTTAACTCGCGGATTGAACGCGGTTCTTTAAATGAGGTGACGCCCATCTCTTCCAAGATTGGAATCGTTGGGCCACCCGGAGTCAAAATACCTTGAGGGTTACCGATGAATTCACGATCCTTGGGGTGGATATATGTATCCAAGCCATACCTCTCATCGAGAGGCGTAACCGAGAAGGTGTGATCCAGATGGCCATGAGTAAGGACCGTAGCTATGGGTTTGAGATTGTGGCGCTCAAGAACTTGGCTGATGGGTCCCACAAGATCTGGAATCGCCATACCTGGATCAACGATAAAACACTCGGAACCCGTACCTGGAGCGAAGATCCAGCAATTGGTTGCGAAGAAATCTGCCTTAATAACCTCAAGAATCAATCTAAGAGCCCACTTTTCTCATCAATATCCTGCCCCAGGTACCTGATTTTCCTAGGTTGAGGCTTTAAGGGTACCTTTAATCCCTGATTAAAAAGGTCAGGAAGGCTTGAACCGCCTCTCGGCGGGGTTGGTCTTAAGTAATCGTTAACGAAAAAGTGGTCATCGCCTCACGGTGAAAACACTTGACGCGCAACCAAAGGAGCAAGAGATGTCGAATCCAGAAAATCTCAGTGCAGCATCAGCCCTCATCGGAGATCCAGCAAAGTTTGGTCGAGTTGGCGAAGATGGAACTGTTTATGTAACTACTCCTGAAGGTGAACGCGCAGTCGGTTCATACCCTGGAAAGAGCAATGAAGAGGCGCTCGCCTACTTCGTCCGTAAATTTGAATCAGTGGCATCTGAAGTAGCACTGCTGGCTGCCCGCATTAAGAGCGGCGCCCTGGTTCCGAGTGATGCGCTCGCTGCGGTAAATAAACTTAAGGAACAGATTTCAACTCTCAATGGAGTTGGCGACCTCGCTACCCTCGCAAAATCTGTAGAACAAATTCCTTCACTTATCGAAGGCCACAAAGAAGCTTATGAAGCTCGCAAAGCGGCAGAGAATGCTGCCAAAGAAGCCAAGCGCGTTGAGGCAAGTGCCATCAAAGAGAAGTTAGTTGAAGAAGCTGAATCGTTGGCTCTCTCTGAAAGCTGGAAGACCACGGGAGATCGTCTCAAGGTACTTCTCGATGAGTGGAAGGCCGCTCCTCGATTAGATAAGAAGAGCGATGCCGAACTTTGGAAGCGTTTTTCAAGTGCGCGCAATAAATTTGATAAGCGTCGTCGTACTCACTTTGCTCAACTAGAGAACCAGAGCGCACAAGTCACTCAATCAAAGAGCGCCATCATTGAAGAGGCCAAGAAACTTGCTGATTCAAAGGATTGGTTAACCACCGCAAATCGCTTCAAAGAGTTGATGGATGCTTGGAAGGCAGCAGGACGCGGTAAGAAGAGCGTTGATACTCGCCTCTGGGAAGAGTTTAAGACCGCCCAAGACACCTTCTTCGCAGCCAAGAAAGCTGATCTAGAGAAGCGTCAGGGAACCATGGCTCAAAACCTCGCTAAGCGCGAAGAGCTCATCACGCAATTTGAGGCACTTCTTCCGGTGACAGATATTAAAGGAGCTCGAAATAAGTTCCATGATCTTCGCGAGAAGTGGGATCGCATCGGTATGACCGAACGTAGCAAGCGTGCCGCTCTTGAATCTCGTTTAGAGAAGGTCGAGAACGAGATCAACTCACTACACGAAGAGGTCGCGCGTCGTAGCGATCCAACCGCTATCGCTCATGCCAACAGTGTCGTACAAGGTTTGCTTGATGCTATTGAGAATTACGAGAAGCAGGCAGCTAAGGCAGAAGCGGCCGGTCAGAGTGCTAAGGCTCTCGTTGCTCGTGAAGCAGCTGCTGCTCGTAAGGCTTGGTTAGCTGAAGCTCAAAAAGGTCTTGCAGACTTCAAGAAATAATCTATTCCCTTAATTGTTGGTGACACGATAAACGTCGTACACACCAGCAACGCTGCGCACTGCAGATAGAACGGTATCTAGATGAAGTGCATCTGCCATCTCAAAGGTAAATCTCGACAAGGCAACTCGGTCTTTACTTGTGCTTACAGCTGCATTCAAGATATTCACATGCTGGTCGGCAAGGGTTCGAGTGATATCAGAAAGTAGACCGGCTCTATCAAGCGCCTCAACCTGAATATTTACAAGGAAGAGCGCTCTGGCACTGTTATTCCACTTTACCTCGACGATTCGATCGCCTTGGTGTTCTTTTAGATCATTGACATTGATGCAATCGGCACGGTGCACGCTTACGCCGCTGCCCTTTGTCACAAAGCC
>CANCUC010000072.1 GCA_947381255.1 Actinomycetota bacterium | reverse complement strand
CACATTCCCATCCCGCATCGAGTCATCAACTTCATTGTCCTGGCATCACTTGCGCCAAGTACCTGGCCAGCATCTAGAAATTCCTGGTAATCGACCTCTTCGCAACGACAGATAGTTGTGTCGTGTTTTAGCCACTCTTTCCAACCAGTCTGCACTGGGTAAACCATCAGCAATGCTTTAGCGAATCGAGTCAAGCGCTTGCGCAACTTCACAAGAGTTCGTTTGTTCTGAGAAGAGTTTGCTGCAGCGAGCCCTGCAATTGCACCTTCAACTAGGGCTAGATCTGATCCACCAACTCCAGTTAACTCGCCTGCACAGAAAATCTGGTACTTCTCATTTGTGTAGGTAGCTCTCTGGTCACCATCTACCGAGATTAACGTGGATCCATCGCTGGCAACTTTTGCCTTGAGGCCAAGTGAGGTAGCAAGCGCAATATCTGGAGTGAACCCGTAAGAGATTGCCGCAACATCGCACTCGATCTCGTGCTCCGATAAAACTTTGAAATTGGAATTAATTTTCGCGATGGTTACAGATTTGAGTAGACCAGATTCATCGGCATGGGCCGCAACTACAGCGCTCCGATATTTCATCTTAACTTTATTGCTCCGCAAAACCTTAAAGTAAGAGAGCCCGTCAAAAATCTTGGATGGATTCTGAAGCAAGATGTGAAGTTGTGGAAGCCATGCGGTAAAGCTGCTCGCTTCAAAGAGCTCCACTGAATCTGCGCCATGTGAGGAGAGCGCCGCAGCGACGGGCAGTAAGAATGGACCACTTCCAGCGACAACAATTTTCTTACCAGCAATGACCCCACTTCCCTTCAGAAGTGATTGGGCTGCACCTGCGGTCATTACTCCCGGGATATCCCAACCAGGAAATGGGATTGCGCGGTCATAAGCACCGGTGGCGAGAATTAGTCGTTGTGTAATAAATGCGACACTCTTGCTCCGCAGAACAATCTCATCATTGATAATTGATGCGCTCCAGATGGAGGTATCGGAGTAAATAATTATGCGCGGATTTGCTTGGACTGCATCCATTAATAGAGAGCCAGAGTCGAAATCATGATGGAGAGATTGATCAAAATCTTGCGCACCAGTGTGACGCCAATACTGCCCACCTAACTTTTTGCCGGCATCAATTAAGGCCACATCACACCCGGCATTTGCCGCGTATTTAGCGGCGTTTAACCCTGCAGGACCAGCTCCTACGACAATCACCTGATGCCTAAGCTCCATCTTGAATCCTCACCTGCATTCCATCTTTAACTTCCACCAAACAGCTTCGTTGATTACTCACTCCATCAACAATGAGAAGACAGTCAAAGCAGACGCCAATCCCACAGAAAATTCCTCGGGGTTTTGATTTTCCTCGCGTATAGCGGGTTATCCGTTCTTGATTAGCGAGCAACGCTGCGGCGAGAGATTGACCCTCTGTTGCTTGCAGCGATTTACCTTCGAAGAGGAAATGAATCATGCGACCGCACCTTTGCTAAAGCGTGCTGGAGAGAAGGGAGTGGGATCCATAAAGGTGCGCTGCCCCGTCACAGATTCTGCGATGAGTTGAGCACTGGCCGGTGCTAGACCAATACCTGCACCTTCATGACCGGCGTTATGCCAGAGACCCTTTATCTGCGCATCTTCGCCAATCACAGGTAAATGGTCGGGTGCATAAGGTCTAAAGCCTCTATAGGCTCGCAGGAGTTGTACTTCAGAGAGAATTGGGAAGAGCTCTATCGCTTGTCGAGCCAACTGACGCAGGATTGGATATTCAATTCCCTCTTTAAAACCAACGCGCTCTCGTGATGCGCCGATCAAGATGGTGCCGCTCTGTGTTCCTTCAACGACAGCGCTTGATTGCAAATCTGCCGCCCCACTTGCGACATTTGCAACATATTCAGCATCGTAAACCTTATGGAAAATCAATTTAGGTGCTGGAACTGTTACCAGAATAAAGCCACGTCTTGGAGCGATTGGAAGATAAGAGTTTGCACGGTCTGCTATCTCACCAGCCCATGTTCCCGCTGCATTAATGACAATAGGACTGCTAATAAAACCTGACGTTGTCTCTACACCGGTAACTTTTCCCGCTGAACTTTTGATGCTTGTCACTGTCACTCCAGGAAGAAATCGCCCACCATTATCCGTGACGTGCTTGAGAATCTGAGCTGTTGCGAGCATAGGTTGGCACTGTGCATCCTGCGGATAGAAGGCACCCTCAGTAATTGAATGTGAGAGGTTGGGTTCTAATTTCCGTAAATCTCCGGCGGAAATATCTTGCGAATCGACACCAGCGCTTCTTTGGCGTTTTGTGAGTTCACGCAAGCCGGAGACACCAACTTCACTTCTAGCAACAACGATTCCGCCCTTAGCCTCCAACTCAAATGAATCGCCGATCTCTTCCGCTAACTCAAACCATCCATCCCTTGAACGAAGAGCGAGATCTAACTCGGGACCAGGTTCCTTGTCGCTTACGAGAATATTTCCCTCACCTGCGCTGGTCGTACCGCTTGCCAGCGATCCACGATCGATAACCAAAACTTTCAGGCCCGCTTTACTAAGAGCATATGCGGTCGTGGCTCCAACGATGCCCGCACCAATGACAACCGCATCGAAACGCTCTGTCTGGCTCACTCGGTAATAATAGGGACACTAGCCTCAATTAAAAGGTCTAGATAGACTCCTTCATATGAGCGGATTACGTTGGGGTTTCTTAAGTGCTGGCGGCATTGCGACGGCTGTGGCAGATGATTTTCGTATTGCGGGTATCACCATCCAAGCTGTTGGCGCACGCGATCTGGCAAAGGCAAACGCCTTCGCAGACAAATTTGGAATTCCCAATCGCCATCAAGGTTATGAAGCACTTGTAAATGATCCAGAGGTGGATGTTGTTTATGTTTCAACCCCACACCCTTGGCACCACCAACACACCTTACTTGCCCTTAACGCAGGTAAACACGTGCTCCTTGAGAAGCCATTCACTATCAATGCCCGTGAAGCTCAAGAGATTAAAGAGCTCGCTGATAGCAAAAAACTCTTTGTCTTAGAAGCGATGTGGACCAGGTTCCTGCCTTCGATGGATGCAATATTTGAGGTTATTCGCTCTGGAGTACTCGGTGAGATTAAATTAGTTACCGCCGACCACAGTCAGTATCTGCCGCATGTTCCTCGCTTATGGGAACCTGAGCTCGGCGGAGGTGCGTTGCTTGATCTAGGAATTTATCCGGTCTCATTTGCGATTCGCGTTTTAGGGTTCCCTGAGAGAGCAACAGCAAAGGCAACGCTTACAAGTGACAAGGTTGATGAGACAACATCCATCATCTTTGAATATGCGAGTGGAGCGCAAGCGACGCTTACGACCACAATGTCAGCCGCAGGTCCTGTCACCGCGACAGTTGTTGGAACATTCGGACGTATTGAAATTGATAAATCCTTCTACAACCAGACTTCATTCCGGGTTTACAACCAGGGTGGAGAAATAATCCAGAGTTACAACGAGAAGATTGCTGGAATTGGTCGTCAATACCAAGGACTACATCTTGAAAAATGTGTCGCCGAAGGGTTGGCGGCGAGTCCAGTACTAAGCGTGAGCGAATCAGTTCGTATCATGGAGGTTATGGATGGGCTCCGCGCACAGATTGGCGTTAAATACCCAACCGAGTAATTAATCTCGGAACGGTGGCTGATCTACCAATTCACTCTGAATAGGACCATCTGCAGGACAACTAGCGTTGAGTTCTGCGATCTCCTGCGCACTTAATTCAATGGATGCGCCACTGAGCGAATCTAAGATTGATGCGGCCTTGGATGCGCCAGGAATTGGAATCGATGTCGGGAATTGATTGAGGTGCCAAGCGATTGTTAGCGCGTATGCGGAGACACCCTTTTCTGCTGCAATACGATCAAATGCACCAAATTCACCAGTCGCAATCTTTTCGAAATTAGAACCTCCACCAAGTGGGGACCAAGGCAAGAAGGCAATGCCGTATTCGGTGCAGATATCAATGACATCGGCGGACAATCGGTAGCGAGGGCTAAATTCGTTCTGCACTGATATGACTCCACCTTGCTTAGGTGTTCCACCAATCTTTATCGCTCGACGTAACTGCTCTGCATTTACATTGCTGAGGCCGATTGCCTCCACATAACCATGTTCTTTGAGTGAGAGGACGTTCTCAAGCTGCTCTTCAAAGGTAATGGAAGTATCAAGGCGGTGATGTTGCCAGAGTGGAATCTTTGACAATCCCATCTTGGCAGCCGAGGCTTCCACTGCGCGATAGAGGTAGTGCTTAGAGGCGTTTCTGCCCGGTACACCCCACCAGTTATCTCCCGGAGCTCTGGTGATTCCACCCTTGGTGGCAATGACTACCTTGGCTTTAGCCTCTTTGGTGCCACCCCATGTTCTAAAAGCTTCTCCAACAATTCGCTCGTTATGGCCCATCGCATTCCATGCAGGGGCGTAGATATCAGCAGTATCTAAGAGTTGAACTCCAGCATCCAAAGCTGCATGGATTACTCCAATTGCATGCTCGCGGTCGTCAAGTATCCATTTATTTCGGTCAGTTGCCATTGAAAGTGGCATGCAACCTAAACCAACGGGTGTAATTTCAAAGGGACCTAGTGTGCGCTTGGATGTCATGCGACAAACTTTAGCCTGAATTAGAGAGTTATGGCTTTCGCAGCAATTGGGAGGTTCAGATGACTCACTACAAGTACAGCTTTATCGCGCAGAGCCCCGAGAACGTTGAGAGAAATCCGTTCAACCATCTGCGCATCTAAGAATTCAAAAGGCTCATCGAGGATGACGATAGGAGTTTCACGCAACAGAACTCTTGCTAACTTCAAACGTTGTTTCTCCCCACCCGAGAAGTTCAAACCAAGTGGGCCCACCATGGTGTCTAGGCCATCAGGAAGTTCGCGCACAAAACTATCGAGCTCAACAAGTTTAAGCGCTTCAAACAAAATCTCATCACTTGCCTCGGGATTACCAATCTTTAAGTTTTCACGGATCGAGGTCCCAAAGAGGTAATCATCTTGCAAGAGAGTTGTAAAGAGATGCTGATCTCCAGGATCTAGATCTCTTCCATTAAGCAGAATCTCTCCCTCAAATGGAAGGAAGCCAAGAATTGCATTGATGATCGAGGATTTACCCGCTCCAGATCTACCGGTAATTAAAAGCACATCACCGGGTGTAATGAGGG
>CANCUC010000071.1 GCA_947381255.1 Actinomycetota bacterium | reverse complement strand
AAGGGCGATAACTCTGGCTCATGGGGAAATCAAATGCGCTCTTACGTGCTTGCGCCTTATCAGATGGTGAAAGATCTCCGCACTGACTATGAAGTTGGAAATCCAGCGGGAGTTCTGGACGGCGATCTAGAGGGCTTCATCGAAGCCGGAATCCGCTGGAGAATGAGCGGAAGCAAGGGGTAATTACGATCTTGCCCGCTTTTAGTACGAGCGGAAGCAAGGGGTAATTACGATCTAGCCCTCTTTTAGTACGAGCGGAAATAAGGGTTAATCACGAACTTGCCCGCTTTTAGCACGTGCGGAACTATGGAATAAGCAAGCCTTTCCGGGCTGCTAGTACGAGCGGAAGCAGCGGCCCAGCTCCGCGACCTGCGATTTCAGCGCCCTTATGGAGTTTTTCACAGCTCGAAAAGGCCCAATCTCCCCGACTTCCAGCGTCAGCCAAACTAAACTGTCGCAGTAATCTTGACCTAGTCGCCCATATGCCAGGAGTCTGAAGTGATCAAATTTGAGAATGTCACCAAGATTTATCCTAAGCAGGACCGAGCGGCGCTCGACCGGGTCGATCTGGAGATTGAGAAAGGCGAGTTCGTCTTTCTAGTTGGACTCTCCGGCTCTGGTAAATCCACCTTTCTCCGTCTAGTTCTCCGCGAAGAGCAGCCAACAAGCGGAAGCATCATCGTCGCCGGCAAAGAGCTTGGCACCCTGGCCGACCATAAGGTTCCCGAGCTTCGCCGCCAGGTAGGCACCGTCTTCCAAGATTTCCGCCTCCTTCCAAATAAGACCGTGAGCGAGAACGTTGCATTTACCCTCCATGTCCTCGGTTACTCCCAGAAGGAGATCAACCGCGAGGTGCCAGAGGTTCTTGAAATGGTTGGACTAGAGGAGAAGGGCGATCGCAAACCGAGCGAGCTCTCAGGTGGTGAACAACAACGCGTCGCTATCGCACGCGCATATGTGAGCCGTCCCATGATTTTGATTGCAGATGAGCCAACGGGAAATCTTGATCCAGCGACCAGTGTAGGAATTATGAAGTTGCTCGATCGGATTAACCGCGATGGCACCACAGTTGTGATGGCAACTCACGATGCAGGAATTGTTGATCAGATGCGCAAGCGCGTTATTGAATTAGAGAGCGGTCACGTCATTCGTGATCAGGTGCGTGGAGTGTATGGCTACACCGGGTAGCACATTCGAGGCGGCTAGAGATAAAAGCTCTATGGGAAGCGGCCCGCTAGCTGCCACAGTTGCCAGCGCTCGCTTTACAGTTAAATTTAAAGTTTTATCAGAAGCAGGGGAGAGGTAGAGATGCGCGCAGGTTTTGTATTTAGTGAGGTTCGAATTGGGCTGCGTCGCAATCTAACAATGACCTTTGCGGTCATCATCACCGTTGCAATCTCTCTTACCTTGCTTGGCGTCGGCTTCCTCGCTAACTCTCAAGTACGAGTTATGAAGGACTATTGGTACAACAAGATTGAAGTCTCTGTTTTCCTCTGCGGATCACTCTCGCAATCAACATCCTGCTCTGGAGGACCCGTTACTGCGGCTCAACGAGCTGCGATTCAAAATGATTTGAAGTCATTGCCAGTTGTAGACACCGTTTATTACGAATCTCAATCTCAGGCATATCAGCATTTCCAAGAGCAATTTAAGGGATCTGCGATTGCACAGAATGTGACCCCAGATCAACTTCCTGAAAGCTTTAGAGTAAAACTCAAAGATCCCACGCAGTTCACTGTCATTCAAAGCGCCTTCGCAGGTCGTCCCGGTGTCGATACCGTCCAAGATCAGCGACAAATTCTTGATAAATTCTTCAAGCTTCTTGGAGTCTTGCGAGATGGCGCGCTGCTCATTGGAATTGTCAGCGTTCTTACCGCCGCGCTCCTGATCAGCAATACGCTGCGTTTGGCTGCTTTTAGCAGGCGGCGCGAGACCGGTGTGATGAAGTTAGTTGGTGCTTCCTCATTCTCGATTCAGCTCCCCTTCTTGCTAGAAGGCTTGATTTCTGCGCTCCTCGGATGGGCGGTTTCAACCGGACTGTTGGCGGGATTCAAGACGTTGGTAGATACGAAGGTTGCACCACTTCTCTCGTTTACTCGCTTCTTCCGCTGGACTGACGTCTGGGTAGCCTCCGCTGGATTGCTCTTAGTCGGCCTCTTTGTCTCAGCGGTTGCCTCAGTGCTGACGCTTCGTAAATACCTCAAGGTTTGATCAATCTCCTGCGCGAACCCCAGCGATAGATATGAGTGAGAGAACAGGATTCGGCAACGGTTCTGAGCCAGATGCTCAGAGAGAACCCTTGGTGGTAAGTACTTCTTTTGGTTTTGAGGATGGAACGTCCACAGGGAGCAATACAGCTCAGCAAAATTCGAATAAAAGAAGGATTAGGCGCGGTCGCCTCGCAGTCATGCTCGCAACTTTGGTTTTTATCGGGTCAGTTAGTTATTCCGTCGGGTACTTGGTGAGTGAAAATCAACATCCCCAATCGTTAATTGATCAGGCTATCGCTCGAATTTCTAGCGGAGATCCACACTCCCCAACTGAGATCTTGTTGCAGCGAGCGGCAATCGAAGCAGTTCTCAAAGCAACCAAAGATCGATGGTCGAATTATTTCCCTCCCACGACTGCGACTGCATTTGATGCGACGCTGCAGGGTAGATATTCAGGGATTGGCATTTGGCTCCGCCGAAATAGTGAGAGCAAGTTAGAGATTGCTAGCGTGCAACCTAACTCTCCAGCTGCTCACGCGGGGATTAAAGTTGGAGACCAACTTCTCAGTGTTGATGGTGTCTATGTTGCCGATGCAACGGTTGCAGATGCGATCGGTGCACTTCGCGGTAATCCGAATACGAATGTCCACATTGAGTTAGGCAGAGCGGCTTTGACGAAGAGTGTTGTGGTTACTCGCGCATCAGTTTTGACGGGTGATGTGCTCGCCTCGCAAATTGCGCCAAAGACTCTTTATATTCAGGTTTCTGCCATCTCATTGCATTCTGCAGATGATGTCTCCACGGCACTCTCCAAGTATCCGCACACGCGCGGAATTATTCTCGATCTTCGCGATAATCCAGGGGGAGTGTTAAGCGAAGCGGTAACACTGGCCTCGAATTTTCTAAGCCCTGGACCGATTGTTTCGTACAGCAGAAAAGATGGAGCGCCGCAGGGAATGAGTTCCACAAATTCAAATCCAGATACTGCACCCATGGTTGTACTCATCAACGGAAAGACCGCGAGTGCAGCTGAAATAATTGCTGGAGCTTTGCAAGATAGAAACCGCGCCGTCATCATTGGCGATCAGTCTTATGGCAAGGGAACGGTTCAGGAGATCACCTCGTTATCCGATGGTTCTCAATTGGAAATTACCGTTGGTCAGTACCACCTTCCATCTGGGCGAGCCATTGATCAGGTTGGAATCACTCCAGATCTCAAAGTTGCCGAAAACAAAGTGATCTCTCAAGGGATTTCGATTCTTGCAGGCTTAGTTGCTTTGGATTCTGGAAGTGCAACCTCTAAGAAGAAGTAACCTCAAAAGTGCAGAAGTATCTATTCTGGTGAGAAAGTGCTGAAGTATTTATTCTGGAGAGAAAGTGCTGAAGTATTTATTCTGGAGAGAAATTGCAGAAGTTCCTATTCTGGAGAGAAAATGCAGAAGTTCCTATTCGGGAGGGAAATTGCAGATGTTTCTAATGTGGAGAGAAAATGCAGAAGTTCCTAATCGGGAGGGAATTTGAAGAAGTTTTGTTCTGGAAGGAAATTGAAGATGTTTCCATTCTGGAGAGAATTTGGGCTGCTTAGCGGAGCTAGTGGTGAGTTCTGGGAGAAATTCCGATCCCGGCTCTTTGCCCTCACGATACGATAGAGAACTCAAAGCAAAGTTCAACTACGCAACGAAGGGCAGGTGATGAAATGGTGAAGGAGATTGGGCGAAAGTTGATAGCCCAGAATAAGAGTGCTCGCCACGACTATTTCATCGAGGATGTCTGGGAGTGCGGAATCATGCTTACGGGAACAGAAGTGAAGTCGCTTCGGGCTGGAAGAGCCTCTCTCATTGATGGCTTTGCCATGATGAATCACGGAGAGCTATGGCTTAGCAATGTCCATATTCCCGAGTACACCGAGGGAACGTGGAATAACCACACCCCGCGCAGAGATCGCAAGCTCTTGATGCACAAGAAGGAGATCGACAAGATCGCCGGAATCATTAAGCAGGGTGGACTGACTCTGGTGCCACTTTCGCTCTACTTTAAAGATGGAAAGGCAAAGGTCGAGTTAGCTCTTGCCAAGGGAAAGAAAGCACACGACAAGCGCAACACCTTGAAGGAGAAAGAGGCAAATCGCGAGATGACGCGCGAACTCTCGAGACGGAATTCGGGCAAGAACTAGCGATTCAATTCATCGGGCCGTGAACTCTCGACGGAATTCGGGCAAAACTAGCGCATCATTACATTGGGCCGCGAACTCTCGACGGAATTCGGGCAAGAAGTAGCCTCGGACCGCAGATGTCCAGCGAACTGTCGCGCCGGAATTCGGGTAGCGACGAGCCTTTGCTCTCAGATTTCCTCCCATCCCTAAAGCAAGTGATTCGACCAGAAGTAGTCGCCTCAGCAATCACTAAAATTAATGATTAACGCCGATGACTCGCACTGGCTTACACTTAGGGGCAACCTAACCCCTGGGGGTGAACGGTCTCGACTTTAGATGTTGGGGCAGAGGAAGCGGGCCGAGGAAGCCGGGATGATCTCGTTAACCAATAACCCTGGCAAAACTATAAGCGCCAGTACAACTGCCGCTGATTTCTCACTCGCTGCTTAAGCGATAGAAATCCGTTAGACCGAGTGCGCCTTCGACTCGGAGCCTAGCGTCGCTAGAAGGCTTACCTTGATGCAATGTTGCGGGTGTATCCGGGGAAATTAACTGCAAATGAGTTCGTTGGCTACATGTTCGCGTGAGAGTCAGGACTGAGAAGACGTTTAGCGGACTACGCCCGTAGAAGCTCTGTGTCAGTACTAGAGGACCCGGGTTCGATTCCCGGCACCTCCACAAAGCAGGTACTAGCTCAAAGTGAGTTAGTAATTATTAAAAAGCGCCAGCTCAGAAATGAGTTGGCGCTTTTTAATGAAGCGAGACAGCGAATCTTGGGATTCCCTGTCTCGCTTCGCCATTTCTACTTTCTAATCGATAATTGATACCGATCTCAACGACCGTTACCGATCTCAACGACCG
>CANCUC010000070.1 GCA_947381255.1 Actinomycetota bacterium | reverse complement strand
GGCCACCTTCTTCAGTGCAACTTTCTTGACCGCAACCTTCTTAAACTTTGAGGTACCAGCTTTTGCAGCTGTTTTCTTAGGTGTAACTTTCTTTTTAGGGGCTGTCCGAGTAACTGATTTCTTAATCGGCGCCTTCTTTGCTGTAACTTTTCGTGAGACTGATTTCTTGATCGGTGCCTTCTTTGCCGTAACTTTTCGTGAGACAGCTTTCTTGGCTACGGACTTCTTCACTGCTGCTTTCTTCACTGCTGCTTTCTTCACTGCTGCTTTCTTCACCGCTGCTTTCTTCACTGCTGCTTTCTTCACTGCTGCTTTCTTCACTGCCACCTTTTTTACCGGGGCGCTCTTAGCAACGGCACTCTTTGCCACCTTCTTCGTAGCTGTATTCGCCGCAACTTTGGCAACGGCAAATGCACCATTGCTCTCAATAAAGGCAGGAAGAATCAACGCTCCAATCACAGCAATACTTACCGAACGGGTAAGCCACTTCTTATTGACCCCTCCTGGGGATACCTTCTTCTGGAGTACATCCATCTGGATTTGACCTTTCATAGTTATAGGCAGCTTCGGCCGCCCGAATATGGGGATTCTTCAGAATGGATCGCAGGCGCGGTCTGGCTCACACGGGTGCCTGTGTATAGAAGCCCCCTTGGGATGGCACACTTACCCCTATGCCCGTGAACGAAAATTTCGTCCCCAAGATTCAGGTTTTCGAACCCCATCGCGCGTCACTTCCACCTTTGATCCCATATCTCAAGGAGTTTTGGACTCGCAGAGTCTTTGCGACTGAGTTGGCTCGCTTTAGTGACAAGGCCGAGTACTTAGATTCACGCCTGGGCAAGGTCTGGCTCGTACTCAATCCCCTGCTTCTCGGCCTGATCTATTACCTCGTAGTTGAAATCATTCGACCTGGTGGTGGCCTTCCTGGCCTCACTCGCCTCGATCACCTCTTGATTGGTCTCTTCACCTTTTACTTTGCTCAGAACTGCGTCACGGCAGGTGCACTCTCCATCACCGCCGGCGGACGCCTCATCCTGAACCAAGCCTTTCCGCGCGCGCTTCTGCCATTCTCTTGCACCATCCAAGCCTTTCAACAATATCTTCCTACGATTCCGGTTTACATCTTTGTTCTAGTTGTAGGTAAGTGGGCGTATCCAACAACTGAGGTTCCAGGATGGACATGGAACTTCTTCTGGATTCCATTCATTGTCATCTGCACCGGCTTAACGGGTTTTGGTTTAGCTTTAATTTTTGCAACGCTCAATGTTTATTTCCGCGATACAAATAAGTTGCTTACTTACATCACCAGAATTTGGATGTATCTCTCTCCAGTTCTCTGGTTACCAAATAGCCTCCGTGGAAATATGAAAATTTTGCTCTGGATTAATCCACTTGGCCCAGTACTGAGTGCCACATCTCGTGTCTGGGTAAATGGAGCATCACCCAGTAAAAATACGATTCTTGGCTGCATCTTTTGGGCGATTGCCTCAATAATGATCGGCGGATATTTCTTTATCTCAAGGGAGCGCGACTTTGCCATCCGTATCTAAATCTTCTTCCAAATTCGGTTCATCCAAATCTGGATTAGTTATGCCTGAAGATCTCGCGATTCGCATCGAAGATCTCTCTATTAGTTACAAGGTTAGCCTTGAAGCCAAGCGCACGCTTAAGAATGCCGTGATGCGAGCTAGTTTGAAGCAGAAGGAGCGCACTCGCACAATTGAGGCAGTTAAGCACCTCACCTTAGATGTGCCTCATGGTTCAGTTCTTGGAATCGTGGGCTCAAATGGAGCAGGTAAATCAACCCTTATGCGTTGTGTTGCCGGAATTCTCTCCCCTACTGAGGGCCGAGTGACCGTTAACGGAAAGATCTCAACTCTCCTGGCCCTTGGCGTCGGATTCAACCCCGCTCTCTCTGGCCGTGACAACATCATTTTGGGCGGACTCGCATCGGGACTCAATATGGATGAGATCAGCGATAAGACTGATGAGATTGCAGCATTCGCAGCGCTCCCAGATGGATTCATCGACCTGCCAGTACGTACCTATTCCAGCGGTATGTATGGACGCCTCTCTTTCGCCGTAGCGGTCAGCATGACTCCAGATATCTTGCTTCTCGATGAGGCGCTCTCCGCTGGTGACGCTGCCTTTAAAGAGAAGTCATTTGAACGGATGCGCCAGCTCTGTGCCGAAGCCCGCACCATTGTTATCGTCTCGCACGCGCTTGCAACTGTGACAGATCTCTGCGATTCAGCGATCTGGATGCATAAAGGACAGATGCTCTCCAAGGGCAAGCCTGAGGCGATCGTTGATGAGTACCTTAAATTCTTAAATGTAGGCTCTCTGCCTTCCAGCTACGAAGATATGTAGAAATCAGATCAGATGTCGCAGTCAATCGATATCTCGATCATCTCTTCGGGAGCAAACCTTGCTGATGCCAGGTTGCACAGACTCACTCGCGCACTTCTACGCGCAGGTTTAGCTGTCGAGATTTTTGCGCCCGGTGATGTCAAAGATGCTCCTGCTGCAATAATCCGCAATCCTCTTCTTGGAGATTCGTGGCGCAATACATCACTCCTCGCGCGCTATTACCGCTCGCGCATCTTTGTTTTGAGATCTCGTGGTCGCGTCATTTATGCAATTTCTCCTGAATCTGTTGCACCCGCTTTTGGTTTAGCGAAACTGCTCCGTAAGAAATTCGCTGTTGATTTCTTTGAGGATTACCTTCGACTATTAAAGGATCGCGCGTGGGCTCGGAAGTATTTTGGAATCATCGGTTGGATTGCCAGCAGCGATACAAAATCTGCTCTCTGGTTTGCAAAGCGCGCTGACCTCACAACGGTTGCTGATGTGCAGGTTCCGCCATTTGATGCCCGCAATCGGTTAGTAGTTCGAAACCTTCCTGATGCTTCACTTCTCACCCAGAGTGGCGAGCGCAGCGCTACTCCGCGCGCTATCTACATTGGAGATCTTCGAAAGAGTCGCGGTTTACACGCGATGCTCGATGCCGCAGCAATCGCGCAAGATTGGGAGTTTGATTTTGTCGGAGGAGTTGCGACGACAGATCAGGATTTTGTTGATCGTTGGTTTGCCCAAAACCCAAGCGCCACATCTCGCGTCCGCTTCCATGGACGCTTAGCGCCAGCACAATCGTGGAAATTAGCAGAAGGTGCCTGGGTCGGACTTTCTCTGCTTGAAAGCACTCCGGCATTTATCGAAGCGGTCCCATCCAAACTCTATGAATATATGAGTGTGGGAGTTGCGACCATCTCGACCCCGCTCCCTCGTTGCATCGAGATTATTGAATCGAGTAAATCTGGGGCGATTGCCGCTACCGGTGCTGAGGTGGCAGAGCGTCTCAATCGCTGGCAGAACAATCCCGAAGAGCTCGATGCCCTACGTTCCAACGCCTTGAAATGGTCGGCCGAGAACCTGGATAGTGAGCGGGAATACGCCAACTTTGCCGCCGAGATGGTGAAGCTGACCCGCTAGACTTCCAGTTATGGCTGTAAGAATCCTCCCGAGCGCGGATGTTGACTCCTCAGCAACCCTCGGTGAAGGCTCCTCAATCTGGCATTTAGCCCAAATCCGCGATGGCGTGGTCCTCGGTGAAAATTGCATCATCGGCCGCGGCGCATATATCGGTAGCGGTGTCACCCTCGGAGATAACTGCAAAGTTCAAAACTATGCCTTGGTCTATGAGCCAGCCTCTCTCGGCAAAGGCGTTTTCATTGGCCCAGCCGCCGTCCTCACTAATGATCAATTTCCACGCGCAGTAAACACTGACCTCAGCCTAAAAAGCGGAAGCGACTGGGAAGCGGTCGGCGTAACGATCCATGATGGAGCAAGTATCGGTGCACGTGCCGTATGCATCGCACCTGTCACGATTGGAAAGTGGGCGCTAGTCGCCGCTGGAGCTGTCGTTACCAAAGATGTTCCTGATTACGCCTTGGTTGCTGGCGTACCTGCCAAGCGAATTCGTTGGGTTGGTCGCGCCGGAGTTCCACTTGAAGATATTGGAAACAATCTCTTCCGCTGCCCCCAAGATCAGAGCACCTATCGCCAACTTTCAGAGAATGAGTTAGTTGCCGAATAATCGAAAAAGTAGATTTCTTTCCGCATGTGCTTTAACCGCTGTGAAGATGTAAAGAAGTGAATGTAATGGAACACCTAGTGGAGAAGAGAGTCAATTGATTCCAGCAGCCCGGCCAATAATCGGAGATGAAGAGCGCGCAGCAGTAGATCGCGTCTTGCGCAGCGGAATGATGGCACAAGGACCAGAGGTCAAAGCCTTTGAAGAAGAGTTTGCCCAATTTGTCGGAGGACGACGTTGTATCGCGGTTAACTCAGGCACCTCTGCTCTTCACCTAGCATTCTTGGCGGCAGGAATTAAGGCGGGCGATGAAGTCATCGTTCCTTCATTCTCCTTTGCTGCGACCGCTAACTCAGTTGCGCTCGCTGGCGCAGTTCCAGTCTTCGGCGACATTGATCGCCGCACCTTTAACTTGGATCCAGATCACGTGGAATCACTTATTACTCCACGTACCAAGGCGATCATGCCTGTACATCTCTACGGCCATATCGCCGATATGGATCGCTTTGAAGAGATCGGCAAGAAGCACAACCTCACAATTTTTGAAGATGCAGCTCAGGCACATCTCGCCTCCCTCAACGGTCGCATGGCCGGTGAATGGGGAACTGCAGCATCATTCTCCTTCTACCCTACAAAGAACATGACTTCAGGTGAGGGCGGAATGATCGTTACCAATGACGCCGATGTGGAACATATGTGCCGCATGCTTCGTAATCAAGGTGGGGTCATTCGCTACCAGAACGAGGTTGTTGGTTTCAATAATCGTATGACTGATATTCACGCTGCGATCGGCCGGGTTCAAGTTACCAAGGTAAAGGCATGGACTGAGAAGCGCCGCGAAAACGCTGCCTATCTTGATGCAAATCTCAAAGGTGTTGTAACGCCTTACGTCCGCCCTGGTTCTGAGCACTCCTATCATCAGTACACAATCCGTATCGATGGTGCGACAAGTGAAGCTCGCGATAAGGCTATTGAATTAATTAAGGCTGGCGGAGTTGGCTGCGATGTTTACTACCCAACGCCAATCCATCGCCTCCCTTCATTTAGCTCCATTCATGATCTTCCAGTCACCGAAGAGTTGGTAAAGGAAGTTATCTCAATTCCAGTTCACCCCTCACTTACACAAGAAGAGCTAGAACAAATCGTTAGCGTCGTTAACGACGTCGTAACCCGAATCTAAGCGAGAAGATCAGATGTCAGAATCAACAAGTGTTGCCTCTGCAGGGGGCAAGAAGAAGTTGCGTGCCGGACTAGTTGGCCTCGGCATGATGGGTCGCC
>CANCUC010000069.1 GCA_947381255.1 Actinomycetota bacterium | reverse complement strand
TGGCGAAAGGTTGCGCGATTGGCGAGATCTTCGACGGGGTATCCGGTGAGAACCATCTCTGGAAGTACGAGGAGATGGGCGCCGGCACTCGCCGCCTTTCCGGCATATTCCAAGATGAGTTCGGTATTTGCTCCAAGCGCACCGACAGTTGGATTTACCTGGGCAAGACCAACTCTGAGTTGACCAATCACCTGAGGAGTCATGCTTAAATCTTACCCACGCTGGGTATCTTCGGCGGGGTCGCTAGACTAAGCCCTAGCCGCGGACCAAAACTGGCCGCGAGCCTTAAGGGGATCTCATGTCTAATGGCTCAACCCGACGCACCTCTATATCCGACCTCTCTGCAAAGAAGCTTCGCCGCGAGAAGTGGGCGATGATCACGGCATCTGAGGCGTTAACCGCTTCGATATTTGAAGGGGCTGGAATTCCAGTTCTCTTAGTCGGAGATAGCGCCGGAAATAATTTCCTTGGTGAGAAAAACACCATTCCGGTCACGCTGGAGCAGATGATCATGCTCTCTCGTGCGGTCGTTCTTGGTACATCGACGGCAATGGTTGTTGCAGATCTGCCATTTGGAAGTTATGAAAAATCACCCAAGCATGCGCTCGAAAGTGCCACTCGCCTCTTTAAAGAGTCTCGAGTCCAAGCGGTAAAACTCGAAGGCGGAAAGAAAGTAGCCCCCCAAATTAAGAAATTGGTTAACGCCGGAATTCCTGTTATGGGCCACCTCGGACTAACCCCACAATCGGTTTATGCACTTGGCGGATTTAAAGTTCAGGGTCGAGGTGAGAGCGCAAAAGCAATAATTAAGGATGCGAAGGCGCTGCAATCCGCTGGGATTTTCGCACTTGTTCTAGAGATGGTTCCCGCAGAGCTCGCAACAGAAATTTCAGAGGCGCTCGATATTCCAGTGATTGGAATTGGAGCTGGAAATGGCTGCGATGCCCAAGTGATCGTCTGGACCGACCTCATGGGCCTGACGGAGAAGGCTCCTAAATTTGCAAAGGCGTACCGAGATTTGCGTACCGAGATTTCTAATGGCGTCAGAGAGTGGGCTTCCGATGTCGAAGCGGGGTTGTTCCCATCTGAAGAGCAAACCTTTCACTAGGCTCGGAGCATGGCGCGCTTTGCAATAGATCTCTCACCGCTTCGTAAAAATAAGAACCTGCGCTACATATTTATCTCAGGTGTTGTGACGAGATTTGGCTCGGCGCTAACCCTTGTCGCTCTTCCATTTCAGATTAAAGAGCTCACAAACTCCTATATCGCAGTTGGCGCGATGGGGGCAGTCGAAATTGTTCCATTAATCATCTTCGCCCTTTGGGGTGGAGTGCTTGCAGACTCGGTCGATCGCAAGAAGATGGTCTGGCGCTGCGAAGCCGGTGCGCTCGTCTGCACCGCAATTTTGTTGGGAAATTCCTTCCTCTCGCATCCGCATTTGCTAGTGCTGTACATCGTTGCTGCTGGTTTTTCTGCGATGGATGGATTGCAAGGACCAAGTTACGGGGCGATGATTCCAAGGCTTGTTTCTCATGAAGATCTTCCTTCTGCGATGGCGCTCATGGCGTTGCGTTGGCAGTTCAGCGCAATCATTGGTCCAGCCCTTGCAGGCGTCATCATTGCAACCAGCGGGGTCAAAGCGGCATTCGCAATTGATATTGCAACCTATGCAATCTCCGTGGCATTCATGCTGAAAATTTCAGCAGTCCCACCACTCAAAGAGAGCGCAACGAAGACCATAAAATCAATGTTCGGAGGAATCCAGTACGCCGCCTCTCGCAAAGATCTCATGGGCACTTACATCATTGATTTAATCGCGATGTTCTTCGCTATGCCAAATGCCCTCTTCCCCTTCTGGGCCGATCACATTCACTCGCGTTGGGCGCTGGGATTCTTCTACTCCGCCGGCATCTTCGGATCGATTCTGGTGACAGCGACAAGTGGATGGATGAAGCACTTCACCCGACATGGATGGGCAATCACCTGGGCCGCAATCGGATGGGGTATTTGCATCGCACTTGCAGGAACGACCGATTCATTGTGGGCTGTCCTATTATTTTTGGGATTGGCGGGTGCATCAGATCAGGTCAGCGCACTCTGTCGAAATACCCTCTGGAACCAGACCATTGATGATGAATATCGTGGTCGGTTGGCGGGACTGGAATTGCTTTCATATTCTGTCGGTCCGCTCGCAGGTCAGTTACGCGCCGGTACGACCGCTGCAATCACATCCCTTCGCACCTCAGTCATCTCGGGTGGGCTTTTATGCGTTGGTCTCGTGGGTTTTGCCGCGGCAAAATTGCCAGAATTTCGCAATTTTGATTTGAAAACAAATACCTTTGCGATTGAGTGGAGAGCGAAGAAAGAGAAGATGGAAGAGAGCGAGTAAGAAATACTTAACAAAAGTTCAAAACAGCACAAAAATATTAAAAAATAATGTTGCGACACGCACTCTCTTTTATATCGAAAATAGTGGCTTCTTCGTGTAATTGCTGTCACGATTCTCCTTGAACAGGTTCGGTGACGGATCGAACCATTCTGATAGGAGATGTAAATGGTTGCAGCTAAGAAAACTGCTCCAAAGCGTCGCAAGAAGGCAGCTGCTAAGGCAGCTCCAGCTCCAAAGCGTCGCAAGAAGGCAGCTGCTAAGAAGGCAGCTCCAGTAGCAAAGAAGGTTGCTCCAAAGCGCCGTAAGAAGGCTGCTGCAAAGCCAGCCGCCAAGAAGGTTGCTGCAAAGCCTCGTAAGAAGGCCGCTGCTAAGCCAGCTGCTAAGAAGGCTGCTGCAAAGCCACGCAAGAAGGCTGCAGCTAAGAAGGTTGCTGCAAAGAAGCCTGCTGCTAAAAAGGTTGTAGCTAAGAAGGTTGCAAAGCCTCGCAAGAAGGCTGCAGCTAAGAAGGTTGCTGCTAAGCCACGTAAGAAGGCTGCTGCAAAGAAGTAAATCCCCATTGAAAAACCCCGCCACTCTTAGTGGCGGGGTTTTTTATTTCTGAATTATTCCAGTGCTTACTTATCCTCTTCACAGTTCTGAAATTGCTCGCGCATCTTGTTGTTCACGCGTTCAAATATTCGGGCTAAATCTTCTTGATCCTTGGCCGTCATATGATCAATAAAACGTGAACGAATGCTGGCGACATGATCCGGGGCCGCTTTTACAATCGCCTTCCAGCCCTTATCGGTCATGATGGCAAATTGGCCGCGCTTATCGATCTTGCAGACCTCGCGCCTAACCCAGCCGGCTTTCTCCATCACCTTCATGCGATGCGAGAGTCTGGACTTGGAGATCATTGCGCTTTCAGCGAGCTCACTCATGCGGATCTGGCGATCTGGAGCCTCGCTCAAGTGAACCAAAATTTCATAGTCTGACATCGATAATTCGTGAGGGGCTAAGTCGATCTCCATCGCATCCCAGAGTCGGCGTGAGGCGATGATGTAACTACGCCATGCCTTTAACTCTTTAGGCGAGAGCCATTTGGGCTCAATCTTCTTTGCGGGCATGGGCCAATCATACTTTGTATTTGAATTCGTTGAAAGTTGAATTACTTTTGCCGCAGCCCCTCCTCTCCCCTTCTATTACGCTTAGAGCATGACCTCACAAGGACCACTTCTCAGCGGAATAACCCACGATCGTTTTGATACCAGCGTCTCCCCTCGGGAAGATTTTTTCCGATACGTCAACGGTGCATGGCTCAAGAACTTTGAAATTCCAGCCGATAGAGCAAGCTACGGCTCATTTGCGATGTTGCGCGAGAAGAGCGAATTACAAGTGCGCCAGATCATCGAGGATTTATCAAAAGTCGAGGCAGAGCCAGGCAGCAATGCCCAGAAGATTGGTGACCTCTTCAGATCCTTTATGAATGAGGAGCGAATTGAGGCCCTTGGAGTAAATCCTATTAAGGCAGATATCGCAAAGACTCTCGCCGTTAAAAGCGCCGAAGAGCTTCTTCAAGTAATGGGAGCTCTAGAAGCCCGAGGGCTAGGTGGGCTCTTCTATATCGGCGTTGAGGTAGATGCTCATGACAGCAATCGTTACGTGATGTACATGTCCCAAGGTGGAATTAGTTTGCCGGATGAGGCTTACTACCGTGAAGAGCAATACGCGCCCATTCGCGAAGCCTTTCTCAAGCACGCTACCAAGATGTTCGAATTAGCCGGAGTTGAGGATGCTCCAGCACACGCTACAAGAACTTTTGAACTTGAAACTCTGATCGCTGCAAATCACTTCGATCAAGTGAAAGATCGAGATATGAGCCAGGTCCTCAACCCTTACACATTTGATGGACTCAAAGCGCTGACTCCAGGTTTCGAATGGGAACTTTGGATGCAATCAGCCAAAGTTCCAAACCACGTCATGGAAGCTTTGATCGTTCAGCAACCATCGCACTTTGAAGGAATAACCAAGTTGCTCAACGATTTCGATTCCGAAAAGTGGAGCTCGTGGTTGACCTGGCATTTGATCTCGGGTACCGCTGCTTATCTCTCACGAGATTTCGTGGAAGAGAACTTTGATTTTTACGGCAGAACTCTTTCTGGCACTCCAGAGCTTCGCGAACGTTGGAAGCGTGGAGTATCACTCGTCGAAGGCGCGCTAGGTGAGGCAATCGGTCAAGAGTATGTCTCCCGCCATTTTCCACCCACTGCGAAGGCACGTATGGGCCAATTGGTAGAAAATCTCATTGAGGCTTACCGAATTGATATCGCAAAGTTGGAGTGGATGAGTGAACCGACAAGGAAGATGGCTCTGGAAAAACTCAATAAGTTCACTCCAAAGATCGGCTATCCAGATAAGTGGCGCGATTACTCAAAACTCACAATTACGGCAGATAATCTCATTGCGAACTTGGAGGCCGTCACCCTCTTTGCGCAGGAGTTCAATTTCTCCAAAATCGGAACGCCTATTGATCGCACCGAATGGGGAATGACCCCGCAGACCGTAAATGCCTACTATCACCCGCTCTACAACGAGATCGTTTTTCCAGCGGCCATTTTACAAGCGCCATTCTTCAATCTTGAGGCGGATGATGCGGTCAATTACGGTGGAATTGGAGCGGTGATTGGCCACGAAATTGGCCATGGCTTCGATGATCAAGGCTCTAAATTTGATGGAGATGGAAACCTCAACAATTGGTGGAGCGAAGAAGATCGAGAGAGATTTGAACTTCTCACCAAGAAACTCATCGATCAATATGAAGCCCTGCATCCAACGGATGCTCCCGATGTCCACGTCAATGGCGCGCTCACGATCGGCGAGAACATTGGAGACCTCGGTGGTGCCTGTATCGCTTACGAGGCCTATCAAATTTCGTTAGGAGGGGCTCCTGCGCCCGTTATTGATGGTCTGAGCGGTGAGCAGAGATTCTTTATCGGTTACGCCCAGATTTGGAATAGCAAAGC
>CANCUC010000068.1 GCA_947381255.1 Actinomycetota bacterium | reverse complement strand
CGGTCAGAGCACAGTTCCAGGACTCTACGTTTGCGGTGAGAGTGCGTGCACTGGAGCTCATGGAGCAAATCGCCTTGCATCTAATTCACTCCTAGAGGGTCTGGTTTTCGGCGCTCGAATTTCTGAACATATCGCGGCTAACTTGCATGAGCAGTCAGATCCGGCCGATGATTCACAGGAGGCGCGTATCTTGCTTGATCCCTCCATCCGCATCCCATTACAACTAGCGATGAGTGAAGGCGCTGGAGTGATGAGATCTGAGAAGAGCCTCAAGGCGACTCTTGCCACCCTTCAACAACTGGGCACCCGCCATATGGAGAAACCAGGAGTTGATGCCTGGGAGGTCTCCAACCTCTATTTCTTAGCCACAGCGATAGTTCGTTCTGCCTTGGAGCGATGTGAATCTAGAGGTTCACATTGGCGAAGTGATTTCCTAGAGACCAAGGTTGAGTGGGAGAAGCGGATTATTCAACAACTAGATCTCGCCGGTAATTGGAGTTCAAAGAAGATTGAGATATCACAATGAGCGATGCACTAAATAAATTAATTGAATTAGCCATCGCCGAAGATCTCGATGGAGGCGAAGATATAACATCAAACTCAACAATTCCGTTAGATCAGGAGAGCACCGCCGATTTCGTAACGCGAAGCGCTGGAGTGATTGCTGGAATTGATGTTGCTATCGCGGTATTAAATTCCTTAGGAATTGAGGATGTTTCTACGTTAGTCCGAGATGGTGATGAAGTCCCTGCTGGAAGAACAATTCTTACTGCACACGGAAACACTAGAAAACTACTGTTGGCTGAACGCACGACTCTCAATTTCCTCACTCATTTAAGTGGAATCGCAACTCTTACAAGAAGCTGGGTAAATGCAGTTGCTGGCACGAATTGTCGGATTAGAGATACTCGCAAAACCACACCGGGCTGGAGAATGTTGGAGAAGGCGGCTGTAGTTGCTGGCGGTGGCGTGAATCACCGTCTCTCGCTATCAGATGCAGCTCTCGTCAAAGATAATCACATCGTTGCCGCTGGTGGTGTTCTTAAGGCCTTTGAGAGCGTTCGGTCGCAATATCCAGGAAAAGAGATCGAGGTCGAAGTAGATACCCTCGAACAATTACATGAGGTTCTTCCAGGCAAACCAGATTTGATCTTGCTCGACAATATGTCCCCCGCACTCTGTGCAGAGGCAGTCGCAATTGTCGCGGGGAGAGTAAAGCTGGAAGCATCTGGCGGAATCTCTATCGAAACTGCAATGGAGTATGCACGAACCGGCGTTGATTACCTAGCCATCGGTGCGCTCACACATTCCGCAAAAGTTTTAGATATCGGCTTAGACCTAAAGATGGGAAATTAAATGCTCCTCGCAATCGACGTCGGAAATACAAATACAGTTCTTGGGGCATTTGATGGAGAGAAACTGATTCACTCATGGCGAGTGAAGACAGATCCTCGAGATACGGCAGATGAGCTTTGGCTTCAATATCGAGCCTTGCTTGACGGAATAACGATCGATGGTCTTTCGATTTGTTCGACCGTTCCAGCAACCCTTCGCGAATTGCGAAATATGGTTGCCCGTTATTTCAGTGATATTCCAGTAACGATTGTTGAACCAGGAATAAAGACTGGAGTTCCTCTCTTAGTGGATAACCCAAAGGAGATTGGTGCAGATCGCATCGTTAATACCTTGGCTGCCCACACCCTCTTTGGATCAAGTGGCCCTTGTATCGTCGTTGACTTTGGAACTTCTACAAATCTCGATGTGGTCTCACCTAAGGGAGAGTTTCTCGGAGGAGCACTTGCACCCGGAATCGAAATATCTGTAGACGCTCTGGCCGCTCGGGCCGCTCAGCTTCGCAAAGTCGAACTCATCAAGCCGAAATCGGTGATCGGCAAGAACACAGTTGAAGCCCTGCAATCTGGAACGATCTATGGATTTGCCGGACAGGTTGATGGATTGGTGAAGCGAATTATCGAAGAGTTGGAGCTCCTCTATCCTGAGGCTGGCGCAACGACCGTTATAGCAACCGGTGGATTAGCCCCCTTGGTAGTGGGTATTAGCGAATTGATTGATAGTTATGAACCAGATTTGACGCTACTTGGCCTCGCTATGGTCTTCGACCGTAATGCGAAATTCGGGGATTAATCGCTAGACGATAGACTTGCCGATTATGAGTGATCTGACCGTAGAAGATGACCTTCCAGAGCAATTACGGATTCGCCGCGAAAAGCGTGCAGCCATCCTCTCTCGGGGGCAAGAGCCTTACCCAGTAGCGGTTCCCCGCACCGCCTCACTCAAAGAGATCCGGGCCCGCCATGCAGACCTAGCGATTGATGTCGCGACGGGTATTCAAGAGAGCCTTTCAGGTCGAGTTATTTTCAAGCGCGATACCGGCAAGCTCTGCTTTGCGACTCTACGCGAAGGTGATGGAACAGAACTTCAGGCGATGTTCTCGCTCGACAAGGTAGGTCCAGAGTTATTGGAGCAATGGAAGAGCGATATTGATCTTGGAGACCTCGTAAGCGTCACCGGTGAAATCATTACCTCCAAGCGCGGAGAACTTTCTATCCTCGCTAACACTTATCAGCTCGCTGCGAAATCGCTGCGACCACTTCCTGTCGAGCATAAGCCGCTCTCTGAAGAGACTCGCGTTCGTATGCGTTATGTGGATCTTATTGTTCGCCCTGAAGCACGCTTCAACGCGCGCCTTCGTCCGCAGGTGATGAAGTCACTTCGTGAATCATTTAGTAACCGGGAATTTATTGAAGTTGAGACCCCAATGCTGCAGGTTATGCATGGGGGAGCAGCAGCTCGACCATTTAAGACTCATAGCAATGCTTACGATATGGAACTCTTCTTGCGCATCGCACCAGAGTTATTCCTCAAGCGTTGCGTTGTTGGAGGGCTTGAGCGGGTATTTGAAATTAATCGCAACTTCCGAAATGAAGGCGCTGATTCAAGTCACTCACCTGAGTTCGCGATGATTGAGGCTTATCAGTCATACGGTGATTGGGATTCCATAGCAACCCTCACCCGCGACTTGATTCAAGAAGCGGCCTTTACAGTCTTCGGTTCACATGTAGTAACCCACCACGATGGCCGCGAACTCGATCTCGGTGGCACATGGCGTGAAGCAAATCTCTTTGATTTGATTTCAGAGGGTGTTGGCGAAGTTGTTACTCCTCAAACATCTTTAGATGAGTTAAAGGTAATTGCGACCAAGCTTGGAATGAAGATTGATCCCAAGTGGATTACTGGAAAATTGGCCGAAGAGATCTTCGAGCATGTCACCGAAGGTCAACTTAATGAACCGATATTTGTACGCGGTTATCCAGTAGATACCTCGCCTCTCGTCCGTGCTCATCGCACAACTCCAGGGTTGGTCGAAAAATGGGATCTCTACGTTGAGGGCTTTGAACTTGCTACGGGCTACTCGGAATTAATCGACCCAGTTATCCAACGCGAGCGACTGGTAGAACAAGCAGCGCTCGGCGCCAAGGGTGATGTTGAGGCGATGAACCTCGATGAAGATTTCTTACGTGCCATGGAGTATGGAATTCCTCCGATGGGTGGAATGGGTATGGGCGTTGACCGTTTGCTCATGGCGCTGACTGGACTTGGAATTCGCGAAACCATTCTCTTCCCACTTGTTAAGCCAGAAGAACAATGAGCGATTCACAACTAGTAATTCGCCCGGCCCGCACCAGTGACATCAAGGCGATCCGTTCAATTATCGACACCTATGTTCTTGGTCGTCGCCTGCTCGCAAAAGAGACAGTAACTCTCTATGAGACCGTTCAAGAATTTACGGTCGCCGAATATGAAGGCGAAGTCGTTGGCTGTGGGGCGCTTCACATCCTCTGGGAGGACCTCGCTGAGGTTCGTACCGTTGCGGTGATGGAGAAGATGCGCGGAAAAGGTGTTGGAAATGCCATCATCTCCAATATTGTGGAGCGAGCTAAAGAGATTGGCGTCGCTCGGATTTTCTGTCTGACCTTTGAGACAGATTTCTTTGGCCGAAATGGCTTTGAGATTATTGAAGGCACCCCGGTTGAACCAGAGGTCTACCAGCAACTTTTGCGCTCCTACGATGAAGGAATCGCCGAATTCTTGGATCTAGAGCGGGTCAAGCCAAATACCTTAGGAAATACCCGAATGTTGAGAGTTCTCTAGCTCTTCCCAGGGGCATAAATCTCAGCAAATAGGCGTTACAGGTAGGCTAATCCAAGGTAATCAGAAAGAAGGTGCCACCCATGTTTGAGCGCTTTACAGATAGAGCTCGTCGAGTCGTAGTACTCGCACAAGAAGAGGCTCGTATGCTCAACCACAATTACATCGGCACCGAGCACATCCTCCTTGGTTTAATCCATGAGGGTGAAGGCGTCGCCGCTAAAGGCCTAGAGGCACTTGGTATCTCACTTGAGGCCGTGCGCTCGCAGGTCGAGGAGATCATCGGACAGGGGCAGCAGGCTCCATCAGGTCATATCCCATTTACGCCCCGCGCCAAGAAGGTCTTGGAGTTATCACTCCGCGAGGCCCTTCAACTTGGTCACAATTACATTGGCACCGAGCACATTCTCTTGGGTCTCATCCGTGAAGGTGAGGGAGTAGCAGCACAGGTTCTTGTAAAGCTTGGTGCAGATCTCAATCGCGTTCGCCAACAAGTTATTCAACTTCTCTCTGGCTATCAAGGCAAAGAGGCAGTTGCTCAAGGTGGTCCTGCAGAGGGCACCCCAACTACATCATTAGTACTCGATCAATTTGGTCGTAACCTGACTCAAGCTGCACGTGAAGGAAAGCTTGATCCAGTAATTGGCCGTGAAAAAGAGATTGAGCGCGTCATGCAGGTTCTCTCTCGTCGCACTAAGAACAACCCGGTCTTGATTGGTGAGCCTGGAGTTGGAAAGACCGCGATCGTAGAAGGCTTAGCCCAAGCGATTGTTAAGGGCGATATTCCAGAGACCCTTCGTGACAAACAACTTTATTCACTCGACCTCGGCGCACTCGTTGCCGGTAGTCGTTATCGCGGAGATTTTGAAGAGCGTTTGAAGAAGGTTCTCAAAGAGATTCGTACACGTGGTGACATCGTTCTCTTCATCGATGAGATTCATACTCTCGTTGGTGCTGGAGCTGCAGAAGGTGCAATCGATGCTGCAAGTATCTTGAAGCCTATGCTCGCTCGCGGTGAACTTCAGACAATCGGCGCGACCACTCTTGATGAGTATCGCAAGCACTTGGAGAAGGATGCGGCTCTTGAGCGTCGTTTCCAACCAATTCAAGTTGCTGAGCCAACGCTCACTCACACCATTGAAATCCTTAAAGGTCTTCGCGATCGCTACGAAACTCACCATAAGGTTTCTATCTCTGACTCTGCACTGGTCTCTGCAGCAACTCTTGCGGATCGTTACATCGCAGATCGTTTCTTGCCAGATAAGGCAATTGATTTGATTGATGAAGCTGGTTCCAGACT